>NZ_CDRVMA010000004.1:0-213250 GCF_977072315.1 Adlercreutzia sp. CNCM I-6215
GGACGGGTGGATGGCCGCCTACTCGACCGTCCGTCTAAAGGCCTTCCGGGAGGGCGGCAGGACCGTCTACGATACGATAGACAACCGCAGGAGGCGGTTGGGGCTGGCGGCGTAGGCCGCTGTCCAAGTAACTGTCCGCACCCCCTATGAGCACGTTGGTCCAAGAGCTAAGAAAGGGGATATGCAATATTTCATAAGAGAATAAATGAAATAGTATATATCAAATTTCCAATGATCTGAATGTGGCCTTAGCGTGCAGGAACAGAGACACTTCCGATGCTAACAAACGCAATTTTTGCCAAATTATCGGTAGAGAAATCGTCTGGCGAATGGCATGGGGAGGGCTCCACCATGGAGCCCTCCTTGTTCTGATGCAATTATGGAATGCGGCAGACCGTCCGCCGTTCGGTCGCTTACGCCGCGGCAGCAGCTTCGGCGAGCAGGCGCTGGCTCTCGGCGATGAGGCGCCCGGCCAGAAGTTCCTTGCCCATGGACTCATCCTGGGACGCGTCCAGCAGCATCTGAAGCGTGATGCTGTCGAAGTAGGCGTCGTAGCCGGTGAGAATCAGATCGTACGCTTGCTTGATGCCTTGCACCATGGACGCATCGGCGCGATCCTTGCGACGGGTGCGCGTCGTGTCCTTGGCGTCGTCGTCCAGCGCGTTCACCACTTGCAGTAGGGTGATCTTCGAGGGGTCGTTGGCCAACGATAGCCGCCGTGCTTGCCGGGCCTCGCCTCGATGATGCCGGCATTGCGCAAAAGCTGCGCGAGCTGAATGAGGTAGTCGCGGGGGATCGACATGTCCTGGGCGATATTCTTCGACGAGCAGGTGTGCCCCTGCGCGGCCAGGTACAAGACGGCGCGCAGTCCATAATCTGTTGATGCTTTGAATTGCACTGCAGCCTCCTAACGTGTAAACGCCTACGGGTCTGCAGCTTGCGCTCCATCGACGCGAACGAACGGCCCGTGCCGACGTTGCGTCACCCGCAGGTGTGTCGGGAGCGGTCCTTTTTTGTTCCCGGCACTTAGCAGTATGCGAGCCGCAAAACGCAAATACAAGGGATGTACCAAACGATGAGCGCACCGATTCGCTTACGTAAACACCCTGTTGAATTCAGTAATCGATGAGCGTTTAAGTGGGGAAGGGGAGCGCAAGGAAGCCGGCAAGAGAGGCGCGGCGGGCGGATGGAGCGGACGGAGCGGACGGCTATGCGAGCCCCAGCACCTGCATCACGAGCAGCGCCACGGTGAGCGCCGCCACCACACCGACGGTGGCCCACAGAAGCACCTTCGACACGCGTCCGCTTCGGTAGTCGCCCATGATGTACTTGTCCGCCGAGATGATGGCCATGAGCGCCAGCAGAATGGGCAAAATGACGCCGTTGACGAACTGGGCCGTCAGCATCATGCCCAACAGGTTCACATCGGGAATGAGCACCACGATGGCCGAGAACGCGATCACGAAGGTGAAGATGGATTTGAACGTGGGGGCCTCGCGCCACTTGAAGGAGACGCCCGCCTCCCAGCCGAAGGCCTCGCAGATGACAAACGCGGTCGTCAGCGGCAGCACGCAGGCAGCTAAAAACGACGCCGCGATGAGCCCCACGGCGAAGAGCGCCTCGGCATAGGGGCCGGCGAAGGGGGCGAGAGCCGCGGCGGCATCGGCCGCCGAGTCAATGGTGATGCCGGCGGGGAAGAGCACCGCACCTGTGGTCACGATGATGAACCAGGCCACCACGCAGGCGGCGATGGTGCCGGAGACGGCGTCGGCTTTCTGCGAGAAGAGGTCTTTAGGGGTGAGGCCCTTCTCTACCACGTTGCTCTGTGAGAAGAACATCATCCAAGGCGCGATGGTGGTGCCGATCATGGCGATGACGAGCGAGATGAAGCTCACGTCGCCGACAAAGGTGGGCACCACGGTGTCATGCAGCGCCTCGCCCCAGTTCGGTTGCGCGAGGAACGCCGCCACCACATAGGTGAGAAACACCAGCGACAGCCCGAGGAACACCCGCTGCACGCGCTTGTAGGAGCCGCCCACCACGAGCAGCCACACGCCCAAGGCCGCCACGGGTACCGAGATGTACTTCGACACGCCGAACATCTCCATGCCCGAGGCGATGCCGGCGAATTCGGAGAACGTCGTGGCCACGTTGCCCACCAGAAGCGCCAGCATGGCGAAGGCGGCGATGCGGATGCCGAAGCGCTCGCGGATGAGCGCGGCGAAGCCCTTGCCCGTGACGGCGCCCATGCGGCCGGCCGTGGTCTCCACGACGGCGAGCAGCACGCACATGATGGGGATGACCCACAGGGTGCCGAAGCCGAAGTTCGCGCCGGCCGTGGAATAGGTGGAGATGCCGCCGGCGTCGTTGCCGGCCATGGCGGTCACGACGCCGGGGCCCATGGCCGCCAGCACCAGCAGTAGCTTCGACGGCTTTTTCGTCGCGGCGGGGCCGATCTGCTCGCCGGCGGGAATGCCCGTATCGGCGATCTCCTCGGCTGCCTGGTGCCGCGCGCTCTCTTCGGCGCCCAGGCGCCCGGCGGCCGTTGTGCGCATGTCCTTCGCGTTCATGGCAGCCTCCTAGTAGTGCAGGCCGCCGAGATGCAGCGAGCCCGCCAGTTGCAGCAAAATCAGCGAGTAAAGGAACAGGCCCATGAGAGACGCGACGGTAATGCCGGCAATCGACAGCACATTCATCTTCGTCTTGTCGCCCGCCACATCGTCCTCGATGGCGTCCCAGGCGTCGTCGGTGGTGACGATGCCGAGCAGGGTGCCGTGCTCGTCCACCACGGGCATGGCCGGGATGTCGTACTTGAAGATGTCGGCGGCCACGTCCTCCTCTTCCTCGGAGGGAAGGCAGCTGATGATGTCGTCGTACATGATGTCGCCCATGAGGCGGTCGGCGTTGTACAGAACGAGCGTGCGCAGGGAGTTCACGCCGAGCAGCTTGCCGTACTCGTCGGTGATGTACACGTAGTGCACCGTCGGATGATCCTCGGGCAGCGCGCGCAGCACTTCGATGGTGTCAGCCACGGTGGCCGTCTTCGGCACGGAGACGAACTGGGTGGTCATCATGCCGCCGGCGGTGCCGTCCTTGTAACCGAGCAGGCGGCGGATTTCCGCGGCGTCTTCCACGCCCATGAGGCGCAAAAGGGTCTCGGCCTTCTCGTAGGGAAGGTCGCGCACGATGTCGGCGGCGTCGTCCGGATCCATGTTGCCGATGAGCTCGGCGGCCCGCGCGTCGGGCAAGTCGTCGATGAACTCGGCCTGGTACTCGTCTTCCATCTCGGAGATGGCCTCGGTGGCGCGGCTGTCGTCCAAATGGGCGAACACACTGGCGCGCTGCTGGGGGTCCAGCTGCTCCAGGATGTCGGCTACGTCGGCGGGGTGCAGCTCGTCCAAGCGGCGGTGGGTCACCGACAGCTGCACTTCGGACAGGTCGCGGTCGAGCAGATCCATGTAGTTCCAGGCGATGAGCTGCTCGTCCACCTTCTTGTGGAAGAGCTTCGCCACGTTCACGACGGCCTTTTCCAGCAGCGGATGCAGCCCGCGCAGGATGCCACGCACGCCCACCTCGGCACCGAGCAGGCGCAACTGCGTGCCGGATTGCGAGAGCTTAAGGTCGTTCACGCGCACGACCTTAAGGCCCTGGGTGTCGACGATCTGGCGGTCCATAAGGTCGCGGGCCAGCAGCACCTCGTCTGGCTGCAGGTAGCTGAAGCGGATGTCGTGGGCGTCCACCGACAGCGTGATGCCGTCGTCGTCGAAGGTGTCGACGTACTTGCGCCACGAGATCATGAACGGCACGCGCCCGGGCCCCTGGAAGGCCAGGCTCGTGATGCGCGGAAAGACCTCGCCCGTGGAAATGGCCAGGTCGGATATGGTGCCGAGTCGCTCGCCTTGGGCGTCGACCACGGGCTCGCCGATCATTTGAGAAAGATAGAGCATGTGCGTTCCTCCGTGCGGTGGGCATCAGTGCATCGGGGCGGGGCAGCGTGCGCGGGTCGCTGACGGTGCGAACGTAAGCGCAGTGGCGCCCAAGGCGATGGTTGATGCTCGGCAGTCGTCCCTTCCGACGACCGCGCGGAGGCGAGAAGCCGGAAGTCTACATACTGTGAGGTTTCGATTTTCGAACCTTCAAGTACGTTCCTTTCCTTGGCCTGACAAAAAAAGAACCGCTCGAGGCGGCTTCTATTCTGTTCTGAACGATCTAAAATGGTGCGCCGTGAGGGATTCGAACCCCCGACGTACTGATTCGTAGTCAGTCCCTCTATCCAGCTGAGGTAACGGCGCACTTCCGAACAGCAACGACTATTTAACCATGGCCCCAAAGCCTTGTCAACGAGAATTTTCAACTTTTTTGAAAATGCGCCGTTCGCCGCGCGGGGCGGCGGCGGAGCGTACCCCCGCCTGTAGGGGGCGCGGCAGGCGTTAGAATAGTCCGATACCCGTGTAGCGACCATTTTCCGGGAGGGTGCCCCATGGCCATGGAAATAGATGAAGCCATCATCCGCGTGGACAACCATGCCGAAATCGACGAGGTCGAGCCCATCGAGATCAGCGACGACGAGGCTCGCCGCGTGCGCCTGTACGAGAACTTCTACCAGGTGAACGCCATCGATCCGGCGTTGTATGCCGCCCACGATGTGAAGCGCGGCCTGCGCAACGCCGACGGCACGGGCGTGCTCGCGGGCATGACCAACATCTCCAACGTTCACGGCTATGTGATGTCCGACGGCGAGAAGATGCCGGCCGAGGGCTCCCTGCGCCTGCGCGGCTACGACCTGTACGACCTTCTGGGCGATTTGGATCCGACGCGCCGCTTCGCTTTCGAAGAGGTGGCCTATCTGCTGCTCATGGGAGAGCTGCCGACGCAGGAGCGTCTCAACCGGTTCGTGGAAGTGATCGATTCCCAGCGCGAGCTGCCCGACGGATTCACGGCCAGCACGCTTATGGTGGATACCTCGCCCGATCTCATGAACATGATGGCTCGTTCCATCCTGCGCCTGTACGCGGCCGACGAGTCCGCCGAGGACCGCTCTCCCGAGCACGAGATTCACACGGCGCTCTCGCTCATCAGCCGCCTGCCGCGCATCATGGTGCTGGCCTACTACGCCAAGCAGGCCGCCTTCAACCACGAATCCATGATCATGCACCGCTTCGTGCCCGGACAGTCCACGGCCGAGACCATCCTTTCCATGCTGCGCCCCGACCGCTCGTTCACACCGGAAGAGGCCCGCATGCTCGACATCATGCTGTGCCTGCACGCCGAGCACGGCGGCGGCAACAACTCGTCGTTCACGACCCATGTGCTGTCCTCGGCGGACACTGACCCCTATTCCACCTACGCGGCGGCTTTCGGTTCGCTGAAGGGACATCGCCACGGCGGCGCGAACCATCAGGTGCGCGCCATGCAGGCGGAAATCAAGGAGAACGTGAAGAATTGGGAAGATGACGACGAGGTGGCCGCCTACCTGGCGAAGATCGTGAACAAGCAGGCCTATGACGGCACGGGGCTCGTCTACGGCATGGGACACGCGGTGTACACTTTGAGTGACCCGCGCGCCGTCATCGGCAAGCGCTTCGCCGAGCAGCTGGCCGCCGGCACGGAATACGAGGCTGAGCTGAACCTGCTGAAATCCATCGAGCGTTTGACGCCCGAGGTCTTCGCCCGCGAGAAGGGCTCCACCAAGGAGCTGTGCGCGAACGTGGACATGTACTCGGGCTTCATCTACTCCATGATGGGCATCCCCGAGGATCTGTTCACGCCGCTGTTCGCCTGCGCTCGCATGGCCGGCTGGGCAGCGCACCGCTTCGAGGAAATCGCCGCCGGCAAGCGCATCATCCGCCCCGCCTACAAAAACACCATCCGCGGCACCAAGCCCTACGTCCCGATCGAGCGGCGGTAGGGATCGGAGCCGGCAAGGCTGGTATGCCCGGTGACAGAACGCCCGGTTTTGCGCCGGTCGAGCGGTGATGGGGGTCGGACACGGCAGCACTGCTAGCCTGGTGACAAAACATCCCTGTTTCGTGCGCGTTTTTGGATTTATATAGGCATCGGTCTTCCGTTTCGTAGCGCGCGCCAACTCGTCACGCAAAGCATGATGGGTCTGACCAGGCAAAATGCAAATGTGGCATTCCCGCATCTCCTGACTAGGATCTTAGCAGGCTTTCTGAATGTCTATATAAGTCCATAAATGTGCACAGGAGGGTCTTGTTTTGTCACCGACAAGGGTCGAGATTTGAAAAAGGCCCGAGCGAGTCGGGCCTTGGAGGTTCTGGCGGAGGCGGTAGGATTTGAACCCACGGTACCTTTCGGCACGACAGTTTTCAAGACTGCTTCCTTAAGCCACTCGGACACGCCTCCGCATCATCGGGCTGTCGCCGCTGTGCGGCGAACGCGACGCACAGGATACCACATTCCGCTGCGATTATGGGGAATCGCCTGCTTTGCCGCGTTGCGCGGCGGTTGTTTGCGCGGCACCGCTTATAATTCCCTCCATGAACGAACATCGCACACCCGAAGAGCAACAGGCGCTGGACGCGCAGTATATGGCGCTGGCCTTGGAAGAGGCGCGGGCTGCGGGCGCGGCGGGGGAGGTGCCCATCGGGGCTGTCGTGGTGTACGAGCCCATCGACCGCGGCACGCGACGACCGTTGGCCGAACCGCGCGTCATCGCTCGGGGCCGCAATCGCCGCGAGGCCGACCGCGACCCGGCGGGGCATGCGGAGTTCCTCGCCATGAAGGAGGCGGCCCGCGTGCTGGACGCCTGGCGTCTAACCGATTGCACCGTCTACGTCACGCTGGAACCCTGCATCATGTGCGCCGGTCTCATGCACCAGGCGCGCATTGCCCGCTGCGTGTACGGTGCGCCCGACCAGAAGGCGGGTGCGGTGGGCACGCTGTACGACATTCACGCCGATGGGCGCCTGAACCACCAGTTCGAAGTGACCGGTGGCGTGCGGGAGGAAGAGTGCGTGGCCCTGCTGCGCGGCTTCTTCCGCGCCCGGCGCAAGAAGCCGATGTCAAATCTTGGATGAGGTGTGGCCGGTCTTTCTCGCCTACGAGTCAACCCATTTATCTCTCCGTCGC
The DNA here is from genome assembly GCF_977072315.1 of Adlercreutzia sp. CNCM I-6215. Classification (NCBI taxonomy): domain Bacteria; kingdom Bacillati; phylum Actinomycetota; class Coriobacteriia; order Eggerthellales; family Eggerthellaceae; genus Adlercreutzia; species Adlercreutzia sp. CNCM I-6215. The sequence continues at coordinate 7,093 of NZ_CDRVMA010000004.1, forward strand.
AAATGTATCTAAAATTTGAGCGCAAATCTCTCCAACAGAATATCGCAAATCAGTGTAAAATACGATGTAGATAATGAAATCGGATAAGCTCTGAGAAGGGAGTAAGCGACAGTGCAGTATCGCAATCGCATTGCCGATCGAGAGCTTGAGTTTCGTCTGGAATCTTTCGGTGCAACGCTTATTGTGGGCCCTAAGGGCTGCGGTAAAACTACCACAGCGAAGCAGAAAGCCGCCAGTGTCGTGGAGCTGCAAGATGAGGATAAGCGCGACAATTACCTTGCTGTAGCGGCAACGCAGCCTTCGCGGCTGCTGGAGGGCCCGAAGCCGAGGCTCTTCGACGAGTGGCAAGATGCGCCGAAACTATGGGGCGCTGTTCGCAAGTCGGTGGATGATGAGCAAAAGAACGGGCTCTATATTCTTACTGGATCGACGTCGCAAGAGGTGGACACCCCGCATACGGGTACTTTACGCATCTCAACGTTGAAGATGCAGCCGATGAGCCTTTTCGAGAGCGGCGAGTCAGAGGGCTCCGTATCTCTTAAAGCGCTCTTTGATGATTCGACGAGTTATGACGGCTGCACCTCGAAGCTTTCCATCGATGAGTTGATCGTGGCGATATGCCGAGGAGGATGGCCGCACGCCATCAACAACACCTCCTTGCGTTCGCAGCTAGCAGTGGCCAAGGATCTCTTTCGCCAAACATGCTTTGTTGATATGTCTGACATAGATGGACAAAAGAGAAATCCGCGCTGGGCTGAAGCGATTCTGCGCTCCTACGCACGCAATCTATGCACTTTAGCAGAGACGAAGACGATCTACCGCGACGTGCGAGCAACGACGGAGCTGTCTGAGTCGACGTTCTACGATTATCTTGAAGCGCTCGAAAAACTCTACATTGTTGAGGACGTTCTTGCCTGGTGCCCGGCCATTAGATCCAAAACGGCAATACGGGCTTCGAGAAAGCGAAACATGGTAGACCCGTCAGTTGCCGTCGCCGCGCTTGGACTGAGTCCAGCGTATTTCAACGAGGATTTCAAAACGTTAGGCTTCCTCTTTGAGTCGCTCTGCATGAGGGATCTGAAGGCATATTCCTCGGCGCTCGGGGGCGAGTTGTCGTACTATCGCGACCGGTACGGATTGGAGGCCGATGCGGTGCTCCATCTTGACGATGGGCGGTATGCGCTTGTTGAATTCAAGCTGGGCGAAAGTGAAATTGATGAAGGCGCAAAGCATCTTCTTGAAATTGAGCGGCTTGTTTCCGAGCGCAACAAAAAGGAGGAGCAAGTTCCATTACGTCTTCCCGACGTGAAGCTCGTTATCACCGCCACCGAGTACGGCTATCGTCGTGAAGATGGTGTCTGCGTGGTGCCCATTGGATGCTTGAGACCATAGGTTTCCAGTTTTGGTCAACTGGATTTCTGACCTGTCTCTATTCCTGGCGGAGATTTGAAAGAGCGCTGGTGACTCTCTCAGGCGTCGCTTTCCCATTCGCTATAATTTTTCCCACGAACGAATGACGAACGCCTAGGGAGCGGCAAGCGGCCGACTACGGAAAGGAACGCGAATGACCGAGAACGCCCAGCGCAATCGCGAGGCGGAAGTGAACCTGCTGGCGGCGGCCCGGGAGGCCCAGTGGTCGGCGGCTGCTTTCATGGGGCCGAACACGATGAAGCTGGTGTCGCCGGCGAAGGTGAATCTGCTTTTGGCCATTGGGGCGCGCCGCGAGGACGGCTACCACGATGCCGACACCATCATGCACGCGCTCGCGCTGCATGATACGTTGTACCTGTGCGCAGAAGATATCTCGGCCGATGAGCTGGCGAAGCGCACCGCCGAAGGGGCGTCCCGCGAGGACGTTGCCGTGGGCGGCCCGGCGGACAACCTTGTCATGACCATCGACTTGGCCGACCGCACGGGCCAAGACCTCGCTGTGCCGGCGGCCGACAACCTCGCCTTCAAAGCTGCTGATCGCCTGTCCCGGGCGGTGGGCCGCGATCTTCCCGAGGCCATCCAGCTGCGCATCGAAAAGCACATCCCGGCCCAGGGCGGCTTGGGCGGCGGCTCGTCGAACGCGGCGGCGGTGCTCGTGGGCCTCGCGAAGGCGTGGGGCCTTGCGGCCGATGACGAGCGCGTGGCCGACGTTGCCCGGTCGCTTGGGGCTGACGTGGCGTTTTTCCTCCACGGGGGTTGTGCCTTGCTCGGCGGTGTGGGCGAGGTTTTGCAACGCCGTCTGGAAACGTCGCGGCGCTCCGTGGTGCTGGTGAAACCAGCAGAGGGCGTCTGCACCGCCGAGGCCTATAAGCGCTTTGACGCTGCGCCGCGCCCCGTGCCCCAAGACGTGCTCGTTTGCGACCTCGCCGCTACTCGCGCCGACGACGTGGTTCTCGCCAACAACCTCGCGCCGGCGGCCGAGGCCCTGTTGCCCGAGCTGCCCTCCATTCGCGAATGGCTCGCGGAACAGGCGGGCAGCGAAAGCGTGCTCCTCTCGGGCAGCGGTTCGGCCACTTTCGCGCTGGTGGACACGTTTGCCGGGGCCAGCCGCATCGCCACGGCTGCCACGGCTCACGGCTGGTGGGCGCGCCCGACGAGCCTCTCCGGCTTGCGCGCCGCCGTCGTTCCAGGGCGGTAATCATGGGTTTTCTCGCTCGCCTGTCCCGCGTCGTCCCTTTGCTCATCGTCATGGCGGTGGCGGCGGGGCTCATCTACGTGGTGGTCACGTACCGCCATTCTCCGGCTCGCGCCAAAGAGGTGCTCATCAAAATCTTCACCTGGTTCAACGGCGTCGTCGTCGGCTTTTTCGCCCTGGTGTCGGTGTACGCCTTTTTCGACGATGCTCCGGCGGTGCTCGACCTCTCGCTCAGCTTCATGATCGTGGGTCTTGTCGGCCTCCTCATCACCCGCATCGCCAACTGGCGCTTTCTCAAGCACAACCCCAACTACCGCAAAAAGCGCCTCGCCGCCACCACCCGCCGTCGCTGGCCATGGGGGAAATAAAAAACTCCCTGTAGGGAGTTCGAGAAAAGGCAAAGTGGCGGAGGAGTAGGGATTCGAACCCTAGATGCCCTTGTGGGGCATACTCACTTAGCAGGCGAGCACCTTCGGCCTCTCGGTCACTCCTCCGCGTAACAATGCATCTTACCCGAGCGCTCCGGTTTCTGCAATGAAAATATTCCTCGTTGCTCAAAGAATCCTGCTGATTTGCGCAGGTTCGCGCAGGTTTGCGCACATTGGCGCGTCCTTTTGCGGCTTTTCGAAAGGGCCTCAAAAGAGTCGATGCTGTGAAAGCGCTCAAGGCTCATCGAGCTTACTCTGTGTTGTTGCCAGTATAATGGGGCGAGACGTTTCCGCTGAAGGCGGTCTGGTCAGCCAAAATGCCGACTATGCGCCAGTATCTGCAGTGTCGAACCGTGGAAAGAGTATCGTGCACGGCAAAGAGGGAGCAAATGAGGGATCGCATCAAAACGTACGTGGGGGTTCTTCGAGATAACACTGCCATTGTCGCCTCGGTCGCACTGTTCTTTCTCTGGCTGGGGATTACCTTTCAGGTGCCTGACTTCGCTGTCGACGGGACTTTTGAACCCGGCCTCGTGGCCCCTTGGATCGTTGTCGCTTTCTGCTACGCCCTGGGGTACCTCGTTGCCGTTCTGTGGTACCGCAAAATCGCGTCTCTTTTTCTGCGGAGAAGATTCCTCGTTCTTGTGTGCCTTGTTATGGCAGCAGGTGTAACGATAGATATCGCATCTTCGTGGAACACCGATTTCTTTGGATCTGTTTCCAGGGTCGCCTACGTCGGGTCGATTCTGATGTGTCTCGGCACAACCCTGATTGTGGTCATGACGGCTTCGATTGTCGCTCAAATCGGTGCGCGAAACACTTTGCTTGTTTCTGTTGCCGGAATGCTTGTCGCGGCAACGCTTATGGTTGCCTTGGGCTTTATGGGAGTATGGGGCAAAGACATTGCTCGCCTTTTTGTTCCGCTGGCGATGATCCCCGTTAACTTGCTGGTTTTCAAAGGGATGCCTCTGAGGCAGGTCTTTATGCGCGGGCTTAATAAAAATACCGCATGGCCGCACAAGCTTTTAGCAACATCAGCGCTGCATGGGGCTGTTTTCGGGTTTTATATCGTTGCTTATTCGGCGCTTGGCGTCGAAGGCTCGCACATTGCCTTTAACGGGGTGTGCTACGGAATAGCGGCGGTCGTCCTAGGCGTCATGATGGTGGCTGCGCAAACGGACTTCAACCACCTCATTTACCACCGGGCATTTCCTGCCATGGCTTTCGGGATGCTTCTCATTTGCGTTTGCGCCGAAGCGTCCGTTTTGGGCGTAGGTATTGTTGCGGCTGGCTATGCGTTCCTCCATCTTATTATGTGCGGAGTCTGCTCGTATCTCTCGAAGCAGTTCGATTTGCCGGCGCCGTGGGTCATTTCGCTGACGACGTTGTTTTTCGTAGGGGGCCAGGTGATAGGTGCTGGGGCAACGACGCTATCCCTTTGGCTGGAGGCGCCGATCGGCGATGTTGCCGCCTGTGCCATCTTTGTGCTTCTCATTGGATCTCTCGGTCTTTCGGGGATCAGAAACGTACGGTTTGGCTGGGGCGTCGTTCGTCCCAGCACCGATACGAGTACGGCCACGCCCCAGGAATTTGCCGTGCAATATCTGGCATTGGACGCGGGCCTCACATCGCGGGAGATGGAGATAGCGCTTTGCCTTGCTGAAGGCAAAAAGCGGAAGCAAATCGCTGACGAGCTTTGCGTATCCGACCAAACGGTGAAAACTCATGTGAGTCACATCTATACGAAGCTCGGTATTCACTCAAAGGAAGAGCTGATCGAACTCGTTCGCGAAAGGGCCTCTTCTTTCGAAGAGTAAAGGCCCGCGACCAGGCCGTGGGAGGGAAGGGCTCGGTCGCGGGCGAGAGGGGAGGGCGATTTGCCGTCGGGTGCTTATCGGGCGGCTAGCTGTTGATGTACTTGGCCGCTTGCTGCGCCGCAACGCGTCCGGAGTTCACTTGATGGCCGAAGGCGGTACCCGGAATGTTGATGGTGTACACGCTCGCGTAGTGGTTGTTGCCCTCGTTGCCAATAGCGTACAGGCCGGGGATGGGCTGCTTGTCGATGTCCCAAACGCGCTGGAACTTATCCACTTTCAAACCGCCCGTGGCGAAGTAGAACACATAACTCATGCGGCCGATGTAGAACGGGGGCTGCTCTACGGGAATCAGGAGGGAGGGATCTTTGAGGAAGTCCTTATCGGCTCCCGCCTTGCAGCTTTCGTTATAGCGGGCCACGGCGTTTTTGAAGTTCTCCGGATCCATGTCGAAATGCTGGGCGAGGTCGGCCAGATCGTTGGAAGAGTAGAGGCTGTATCCGTTGTCGGATGTTATGGACTCTTCGAACATGGCCTGCGCCTCGGGCGTCGTGCCGAAGAACGTGTCGTAAATGTTCTGGTCGAAGACGCAGTAGGTCGCCGCATTGCGCTTTGTGGCGATACTGGCCGAGGAGGGAGCCATTACCGAAGTGGTGTCCTCACGCACGAATCGATCACCGGTCTCGTTGACCCACATAATGGGGCCGCCCGTTGCGATACCGCCCAACCCGTTGATAGGGTTGTACGGATCGGCCTTGTAATCAGTGACGGGGAAGGCGGGGATAGTGGGGCAAATACTCTGCGAAGCGTTGGCAAGGTCGTCGATTGCCCCAACCGCAGTAGCCATATTGAATCCATCGCCCGTTCCATTCAGGCCCAGGCAAACCATGTCGTCGGTGTTCCACCCTTGGCGCTTGATGATGTCGGGGTTGCCGCAAAAACCACCCGTAGCCAAGATGACGGCTTTCGCATTGATGAGAATTTCACCATCTTGACCAATGGCGTACAAGCCGCAAACCGCGCCGCTATCATCTAGTATGAGTTCATTCGCTGTCGTATTGTAGCGAACCTCTACCCCCAGTTCCTCGGCCCGCTTAGTCATCTGGGGCACGTAGCCCTTGGAGCAGCTGCCTTCCTTGAACCAATGGAAGGTATGCAGAAGGCCCGTGTAATAGTTATCCACCGTTCCGTTGTACTCCACCCCCTGCTCCAGGCACCAGTCGATGTTGGCCGCCGAGCTTTCGCAGAATTCGACCCACTCGGCGCCGTTGGGCCGGTACTGCAGCATCTCCATCTGAGCGGCAATGACTTCAGCGGGAGTGATCTCTTCGATCCCTGCGGCTTTCTGCATGGAAGAATTGATGGCGAACATGCCCTCGACGCCCAGGGCGTTTCCGCCTGATTCGGCGTTCTTCTCGATGACCAGGCAGTTGGTGTCGTCGAGTGCCGCTTGAACAGCGCAAGCAAGCCCCGAGCCGCCGAGGCCGACGATGAGGAGGTCGGTGTCGATGGTCTCGACGACTTCCTTCGGCGCAGTTCCTGTTTCGGCGACCTCCTTTGCGGGTTCTGCCTGGGGCGCGCATCCGCTCAGGGCCATGACCCCCAGCGCGCTTGCTGCGGCAGCTCCCGAGAGAAACGATCGGCGAGAAAGATTGATGGAACGCATGCTGAACCCTCCTAAAGTTAGCGTGGTAGGCAGCCGTTGTCGTGCGCTGCCTCGAACGATGCAAGATGGTAGGAGGCGCCACGGCCTCGCGAATCGCCCACCGAGATTGAATTCCCCGAAATTTGGCGACTCACCCACAACTCACCCACGGATTAACTGGGGATGTCGGGGGTTCGCGCGGGCGGTTTTTGGTAATCTACGCAATAAGGAAAACGCGCAGGCCGCTGGGGCGTCCGCGCACATTGCCAGGGAAAGGAAACGCGCATGATCGGTCGCTATACTCGTCCGGAAATGGGTCGCATCTGGGAACTCGAGAACAAGTTCGCCATTTGGAAGGAGATCGAGGTTCTGGCCTGCGAGGCCCAGGCAGAGCTCGGCCAGGCGGGCATCACGCGCGAGGAGGCCCAGTGGATCCGCGACCACGCCGACTTCACCGTTGAGGAGATCGACGAGATCGAGAAAGTGACGAACCACGACGTCATCGCGTTCACCACCTGTATGGCGGGCTACATCGACGCCGACATCCCCGAGGGCGAAGACAAGCCTTCCCGCTGGGTGCACTACGGCATGACCTCCTCCGACCTGGGCGACACGGCCCTGTCCTACCAGGTCACCCAGGCTTGCGACATCATCATCGACGACATCAAGCGCCTCGGTGAAACCTGCAAGCGCCGCGCCTTCGAGTTCCAGAACACGCTGTGCGTCGGCCGCACCCATGGCATTCACGCCGAGCCCATGACCTTCGGCATGAAGTTCGGCAGCTGGGCCTGGGCCTTGAAGCGCGCCCTCACGCGCATGGAGGAGGCCCGCGCCGTGGCCGCCACCGGCGCTATTTCCGGCGCGGTGGGCACCTACTCTTCCATCGATCCCTTTGTGGAAACCTACGTCTGCGAGAAGCTGGGCCTTACTCCCGATCCGCTGTCCACCCAGGTGCTTGCTCGCGACCGCCACGCCCAGGTGATGGCCGCGCTGGCCGTGACCGCCTCCACGCTTGAGTCCATCGCCATGCAGGTGCGCCTGCTGCAACAGTCCGACGTCATCGAGGCGGAAGAGCCGTTCACCAAGGGGCAGAAGGGCTCCTCGGCCATGCCCCACAAGCGCAACCCCATCACGGCCGAGCGCGTTTGCGGCCTCGCCCGCGTGGTGAAGGCGAACGCCCAGGTGGCCTTCGACAATGTGGCCTTGTGGTTCGAGCGCGACATCTCGCACTCCGGCGCCGAGCGCGTGGTGCTGGCCGACAGTTTCACGGCGCTCGATTACATGTTCGGGAAGATGCAGTGGATGCTCGACGGCCTGCAGACCTACCCGGCCAAGATGGAGCACAACCTGTGGCGCACGAAGGGCCTCATCTTCTCCAGCAAGGTGCTGCTGGCGCTCGTGGACGCGGGCATCTCCCGCGAGGACGCCTACGTTATCGTGCAGCGCAACGCCATGAAGGTGTGGGAGGACATCCAGAACGCCGTGGACGGCCCCACCTACCGCGAGCGCTTGGAAGCTGACGACGAGGCCATGGCCCTGCTTAGCCAGGAGAAGCTGGACGAGATCTTCGACCCCTGGGACTTCCTCACCCGCAAAGACGTGGTGTTCGACCGCCTGCAGGAGCTGGAGTTCTAGTCGGGTATCGGCATACCTATATGGAAGGCCCCTGGCGCTGATTGTGCTAGGGGCCTTCTTTGTACGAACAAATGCTGAAAGAGGCGTCTACTGCGCAGCGGGGGCAGCGGTGTTGCCGGTGAGCATGTCGATGCCCTGGGCGATTACTGAGGCATCCATGGCGCCCATGTAGGCGCCGATGATGTTGCCCTCGGCGTTGATCAGGTAGGTCTGCGGGATAGAGCTCACTCCGAAGGCCGTGGCCGCCGAGTTGTTGGCGTCGAAGTAGCACGGGAACGTGTAGTTGTTCTCGGCGAGGAAGGCCTTGGCGGACTGCTCGGTCTCGCCGTTCATGTCGGTCATGTTCACGATGACGAACTCGACGTCGTTGCCGTGTTCTTCCCAGGCAGACTGGATGTCGGGCATCTCGCTGGCGCAGGGGCCGCACCAGCTAACCCAGAAGTTCAGCAGCACCGGCTTGCCCTTGAAGTCGGCCAGGGTGAGGGTCGCTCCATCCGCGTCGGTCATGGTGAAGTCCGGGGCCGGGGTGGTGGCTGCGTTGGCGCCGTTGCCGTCACCGGTATCGTCGGAAACGTCGGCGTCGGCGGTGGCATCTACCTCGGTTTCTTGGACGGCATCGGTGCCGGTAACTTCTATCTGCTTGTCATCGACCGTCGGCGCCAGGACGCTGTAGGCCACGCCCGCGCCGATGAGCAGCACGGCAAAGACGACGGCGGCCACAATGACGCCGACGTGTTTCTTGCGGTCGGCCTTCTCTCCTTCGGGGGTGGCAGCGTTGGCTTTCTCCTCTGCTTCCAAAGCCGCCAAGCGCTCGCCGATGACCTCGCCTCGCTGCTCGGCTGCCGAAGATTCAGTTGCCGCGGGGGTCGCGCTTGCCGTTGCCGGAGCGCCCTTCGTCGTTGCTTGTCCGCCAGCATCGGGAGTCTGCTCGTCGGCCGCGATCTCCGTCTCAACCGGAGTTCCGGCGTCGGTCGGCGTCTTCTCGTTCTCGCTCATGTTCGAACCTTTCTCCTTCGGGCCCGGTTCCACCGGCTAGCTCAGCAGGCGCAAGAAGCCGCCGAGCAGCCCCGTCGCCATGAGCACGCCCACGGCGACCAGAAACCAGCCGCATACCTTGTTAATGATATCGTAATGTTGCTTGATGACGGCAAAAGCGCCCTTCAGCTTGTCGATGAGCACGGCAGCCGCCACGAACGGAATACCGAGGCCGGCCGAGTAGCACAGAAGCAGGATAACGCCCTGCGCCACCGATGCCTGCTGCGAGGCCAGCATGAGCGCCGAGCCGAGGAACGCCCCCACGCACGGCGTCCATCCGATGGAGAAGATGACGCCGAACAGCACCGAGGAGAAGAATCCCAGCTGTCGTCCCGCCAGCGGGTTCTTCGCGCCGTGGAAGAGGTTGATCTTGATGATGCCGAGAAAGTACAGTCCGAAGGCGATGACCACCAGGCCGCACACCACGTTGACGGCACTTTGATACTCGATGAAGAACGCGCCCACCGACGAAGCCAAAGCTCCCATAGCGATGAACACGCACGTGAAGCCGAGCACAAAGCCGAGGGCGTTGCGCAGCACCACTGAAGTGCGCACCTCCTCGCCGGCGGCGAAGTAGGTGACGTAGATGGGAATCATGGGAAGCAGGCACGGCGACACGAAGGTGATGATGCCCTCCAGAAAGGTGATGAGATAGGTCACAAATCCTCCTCCTGCTTCGATCGCCGTTTTGCGATATCTCGCATTATTCCCTATTTGCGAGCGGCGTGCCTCCGTCTTCACAGAAAGTGAAGTGACCGTTACGTGCTTCGGCATCGTGCGGTGGCCCGTTGCCGCAAGGCGTTCCTGGCGCTATGCTGGTGGGCGTAAGTGAAATTGCGAGTGCGTGCGCGGTTGGCTCGAAGGGACTGCGTCGTTCGAGGGGATCGCGTTGTTCGAAGGGAAGTAGTGTGACTGTTCTGGTTGATTCCATCACCCGCCGCCGTTTTGTCTGGCTGGCGGCTTTGGCCGGCGGAAGCCTAGCGTTGAGCGGCTGCGCGGGCGACGGATCGAACGGGACGGGCGGACCGACCGGGGTGGACGGTTCGGGCGGCGAAGGCGCTGGTGACGGTCAGAACCCCGAAGCCGCCGCAGTCGCCGCGCGTGCTGCTGTGGACGAGCGCATCGGCGCCATGACGCTCGAGCAGAAGGTGGCCCAGCTGTTTATCGTGACGCCGGAAGCGCTGGTGGAAGGCGTGTCGCAAGTCACTCAGGCCGGCGACATGACTCGCGAGGGAGTAACGGCCCATCCCGTGGGCGGCATCGTCTACTTCGCTCAGAACTTGCTCGACCCCGAGCAGACGACGACCATGCTCGCGAACGTCAAGCAGTTCTACGCCGACGCCGGAAACGTGGCACCCTTCATTGCTGTCGATGAAGAGGGCGGCACCGTCGTGCGCGTCGCCGACAATGAGGCCTTCGGGGCTCAAGATGTGGGCGACGCCTCGGCCCTCGGCAGCGCCGGCGACACCGAGGCGGCCAAGCGCGCCGCCGAGCAGATCGCCGACTACCTGATGCCCCTTGGATTCAACCTGGATTTCGCTCCCGTGGCCGATGTGGTGGATCCCCTGCGCAGTGACACCATGGGCCTGCGTTCGTTCTCGAGCGACGCCGCCGTGGCCGCCGACATGGTGCGGGCCGAGGTGGAGGGCTTCCGCGACAAGAAGATGCTCTGCTGTGCCAAGCACTTCCCGGGCATTGGCGCGGCGGCCGGTGATTCCCACGAGGGCGCTATCACCATCGAGGCGACCAACGAGGAGTTGGAAACGGTGGACCTCGTGCCCTTCCGCGCGGCCATCGAAGCGGGGGTGCCCATGATCATGGTGGGACACGTGAGTCTGCCGAACATCGTCGGCGACAGCACGCCGGCCCCGCTCAGCTCGGCCGTCGTTCAGGGCATGCTGCGCGATTCTCTCGGGTACACGGGCATCATCGTCACCGACTCGCTTTCCATGGGCGCCATCACCGACTACTACACCCCGGCGGAAGCGGCGGTCGCGGCACTTAAGGCCGGCTGCGACATCCCGCTCATGCCTGAGCGCCTCGACGAGGCCTACCAGGGGGTGTTGAGCGCGGTGCAAGTGGGCGAGCTGACTGAAGAGCGCCTCGACGAGTCCCTCACCCGCATCCTTACCGCCAAACAGGAGTACTTCGGGTTGTAACAGCGATCGGGACGGGAGGGCCCCCGTGAAGCCCGCTGCGCGCTTTGTCCTCCTGCGAACGCGGCAAAAGAAACAGCGGAAGGAACGCACATAGGCCGGTACTATCCCGGCATCGTTGCTGCTGAAGTGGAAGCTGTTTCTTAACGGCCGCGTTCTTCGGAGGGCGCGCAGAGGTCTTCACGGGAGCCCTCCCGTCCCGATCGCGGACAAGCTAGAGCGCCCTTACGCCGCCGGTTCCCAAATGCGGACGAGGCAGTGCTTCTGCTGCTCGCCGCCGATGGGGGTGTAGTCCACGTTGCAATAAGTGACGGCCCGCGTGCCTACGTGCGTCGAGGCGAGGAAATCGTTGTAGTCGCCCGACCCCTCCTCGAGGGGCAGTTGCGCATAGCGCCGTCCCGCCAAATCGACGGCCACCACGAAGCTGCCGCCGCGCACCATGAGCCAGTCGCCGCACCAGCACGGTGCGGAAAGCGGGTTCGCCGCGAAATGGAACCAAGGTACCGCGCTGTAGGCCTCGGTGCCGGGATTGGCGCAGGCGACGGGAAGGTACGGTGCGGCATCGTCCGCCTCATCCGTCTCCGCAGCCGTCTCTTCCGCGTTGGCCGCCGTGAGCGAGACCGCCTCGGGAGCTTCCATAGGCAGGTAGGTGCCCAAATTCGCGATGCCCTCTCCGTAGTTGTAGATGCCGTCGAAGGCGAAGCTGAAGCCGGTCTTACCCCAGCTGCACTCCATGGGTCGCATGGATGAGGGCAAAACGCAGGCGTCGGTGACCTCGCCGGTGGCGGCGTCCAAGTGCGTGAGCTGGTAGTAGGTGCCGCTCGTGCGGGCACGGGGGGCCAAGGTGAGGCTGTCGCCGCAGGAGGTGGGCGCGCAGGCCATGCGCCCTTGGGAGGCATATACCATCTGGACGTTGGCCGTGCCGAAGGCAGCACGCTTAAGGAGGGAGTCCTCTACGCGCGCGTTGCCGTCCAGTTGCGGAAGACGCTGCCAGAAGGCGAAAGCGCCGGCCACGGCCAAGGTGGGCATCTCCCAGTTCACGTCGCCCTCGTCGAGCAGCTGCGGCTCGCCCAACGTCGTGCCGGAAAGCGGCGCCGCGTACACGCGCCAAAGGCTGTCCAAAATGTCGGCCTCGGTCCAGATGACGCCGGCGGCATTGGCGCGCACGTCGTAAATCTCGAAGCCTTCGGCCTCGCCCACGGCGTGCTCGAGGATAGTGGTGCACTCGGCGGAGACCAGATCGAGCAGCCCCACCTCGGCCAGGGGCTTGGCGGTTTCCGTGGGAAGCAAGCAGGCGGCGACGGCGTCGTCGCTGCACCAGACGAGCGTGCCGAAGGGCAGCTTCGCCGAGCCGGCAAGCGTGACGGCGTCCTCGTAGCTTTCCATCTTTTCCAGGGAGCTCTGGGCCGTAACGGCGCCTTCGGGCACCTTCAAGGTTTTCAGGGCATCGTCATCGTTGGAGCGACCGGCAGCCCAAGCGGCCCCGCCGCCCACGGCGGCCAATGCAGCCACGCCGGCCACGCCGTAAAGAAAGTGACGGCGCGTCAGCAGAAGCTCATGGCCCCCGGGCAGGGAGAGGGATGTGGGTTGTTTTGTAGCAACGCGCCGCGTGGGCGCGGATCTTCTCTGTGGCATGGGGCTATTGTGTCATTTCGCATACACCTCGGCGACCGTATGGAGCCAAACGCTACAATAAACGCAAACACGACTACCGGGCTGATATATGTGCCAGCTGCAGATAAAATAGCAGGTCAACACAGATTTAAGCTTGGGCATCCTAGAAACTGCAAGCGAGTATGCAAGGAGCACATTCCATGAGCAACGAAACGCGACGCATTCTTCTGGTTGAAGATGAGAAGGCCATCCGCGATGCGGTGACCGCCTACCTCGAGCGCGAGAACTACTGGGTGACCGCCGTCGGTGACGGCCAGGACGCCCTGGAGGAGTTCCAGAAGCACCATTTCGATCTGGTCATTTTGGACCTCATGCTGCCCCGCGTGCCGGGCGAGCGCGTCTGCCGCGTCATCCGCGACACGTCGGATGTGCCCATCATCATGCTCACGGCCAAGGGCGAGGTGGAGGACCGCATCATCGGTCTGGAGCTGGGCGCCGACGACTACCTCGTGAAGCCCTTCAGTCCCCGCGAGCTGGTGGCCCGCGCCCGCGCCCTGCTGCGCCGCGTGCACGCCGATTCCGAGCCCCAGCGCGAGGTGCTGGAGTTCGGCGAGCTGACCATCGACGTCTCCGGTCACAAGGTGCTCGTCTCCGGCGAGGAGATCGACCTGACAGCCAGCGAGTTCAAGCTGCTCACCACGCTGTCCCGCTACCCCGGTCGCGTGTACAGCCGCATGGAGCTCGTGGAGAAGGTGCTCGGCTACGACTTCGAGGGCTACGAGCGCACCATCGACTCCCATGTGAAGAACCTGCGCGCCAAGATCGGCGACAACCCGCGCAACCCGAAGTGGCTCCACACCGTGCACGGCGTGGGCTACCGCTTCGAGGATCCCACCAAGAACGGCCAGTAATCGCCCGTTCATTTCGCGTACTTGCCGCCGGAGCCGCTCGGCTTTGGTGTCCGCCGTCTGCTTCGAAGGAGTTCCATGACCGAGACGGAAGCAAAACCGCGCATTCTGGAAACCGCTGAAGAGGTCGCCCCACCGGCGGCCTCTTCGCCTTCTCCGGAACGCAAGAAGGAAAAGAAGCACCTGCGTTGGTCGAACCTGTCCTATACGACCCGCGTGACCTTGGCCTTCGCCCTCATCGCCGCCATGACCGCCCTTGTGGCCATCGGCGTGGTCTCCTTTGTGTGGGAGCAGCATTTCCGCACCTACACGGCCGACAACATGCAGACGCTCTGCGAGACCACGGCGAACCGCATCGCGGCCATTTACGAGGAGACCGGCGATTTGTGGAATCCCGAGACCACCCGCCCGGCCGCCCAGGCCACCGAGCTCACGAGCGGTGTGGGCGTGCGGGTGATCGACTTGAAGGGGAGCACCGTTTTCGACTCCTCCGTCATCATCGACGAGCAGCAGGGCGACGTGTTCACGTCCTTCGCACCTCAGGACCGCTCGCAGGCGGCCACGGCTTCCATCGTGCTTCCCGATGGCGAGAAAGTGGGCACCGTGCGCCTGTGGGTCTACGGCTCTGAGGCCCTTATGCGCCAGCCCGACCAGGAGTTCCGCGATAACTCCTACCAGGCTATGTTCATCGCCGGCGGTGTGGCCATCGTGCTTGCTTCCTGCATCGGCTTCCTCTTCGCGCGCAACCTGGTGTCACCGATCAACCGCATCATGAAGACGGCCCGGGCCATCGGCGACGGCGATCTGTCGGCTCGCACCAAGCTGACCGGCGAGGACGAGGTGGCGCGCCTCGGCGAGACCTTCGACGTCATGGCCGAGTCGGTGGAGAAGGACCGCGATTTGGAGCGGCGCCTCACCACCGATGTTGCCCACGAGCTGCGCACCCCGCTCATGGCCATCCAGGCCACGGTGGAGGCCATGATCGATGGCGTCTACGAGGCCGATGAGGAGCGCCTGGTCACCGTGAATTCCGAGATCCAGCGCCTGTCGCGGCTGGTGAATGCGCTGTTGAAGCTGTCTCGTCTGGAAAACCGCGGCGAGCCCATGAAGGAGGAGGTCGTCAACGTCGGCGAGCTCATCTCTGGCATCGTCGCCACCCACGAGATGTTCGTGTCCGATTCCGGCCTCACCTTGGAGTACGACGCCGAGCCCGACGTTATGGTAGTGGGCGACGCTGATATGATCCGCCAGGCCACGGCCAACCTCATCTCCAATGCCGTGCGCTACACGCCGGAGGGCGGCCACATCACGGTGTCGGTGCAGAAGGGCGACATCATGGCCTCCATCGCCGTGCGCGACACCGGCATCGGCCTTACTAAGGAAGAGGCCCGCATGGTGTTCTCGCGCTTCTGGCGCGCCGACGCCGGTCGCAACCGCGAGAGCGGCGGCCTTGGCGTGGGCCTGGCCGTGGTGAAGGAGATCGTCGACCGCCACGGCGGCTGGGTGCAGGTGGAAGGTGAGAAGGGCAAGGGCGCCTGCTTCACCATCCATATCCCGTTGTACGACGAAGACGCCTCCAAGCACCGCCGCAACTCCAAGAAGCGTACCGGCCACAAAAAGCCCGCGAAAGCAAGCCGATAGGAGAAGGTGCCCTTCGGCGTTCTGCAAGTTTTGCGGCCTCGAAGCAACGTCGCGGCGATCCGGATGGCGCGATTTACGGCATTGCTGGGCGCCTGACGATCGAGATGGACAAAAACGGGTAGCTAGCTGCGAGCTAGCCCCTGGGATGGTAACGTTTTGGCCGAAAAGGGGTCGTTAACTGCGAGCTAGCCCTGCGGTGGACACGTATTGGACAAAAACGGGTAGCTAGCTGCGAGTTGCCCCCTGTGCTGGCCCCGTTTTGGCCAAAAAAGGACCGCTAGCTGCATTTGGTGCGCGCGCGTCCATGTTCTCGTCGATTGCCGCGTCTTCTGACCAGGCGAAACGCGAAACGGATGGAGGGCTTTTTGCTGGCCGGACAATCAATGGCCAGAAATGGTGCGCCGACTGACAGTTAATGGGTACTTTTTGGCCATTTCGAACAGAAGGGGTATCGTGCCGTTCTCTGTGAAGCGACGGTGCGAGGGCCGTATTTGTGCCATAATGTCCGATACGCGAAAAGCGCTTGGGTACCTGCGCTCGAACGGCGTCCGTTGGGCGGTGTTCGAGCGGAGCGGCAGCCGGGCCATCAAGGAGAAAGGGCACTCATGGCGGGAATCGACATTACTCCCGACGCGCAGGGCAAGGTGCGCGATCTGTACGATTTGGGCGACAGGCTGCTGCTCGTGGCCACCGACCGCATCTCGGCCTTCGACTACATTCTGGAAGACGAGATCCCCTACAAGGGCCAGGTGCTCACCCAGCTCTCCAAGTTCTGGTTCGATCTGCTCGACGGCGTCGTGGAGAACCACCTCATCTCCACCGACGTGGCCGACCTGCCCGAGGAGTTCCAGCCCTACGCCGACTATCTGCGCGGTCGCTTCATGCTAGTGAAGAAGGCCGACATGTTCCCCGCCGAGTGCATCGTGCGCGGGTATCTGGCTGGCAGCGGCCTGAAGGAGTACAACCGCGAGGGCACCGTCTGCGGCATAGAGCTGCCCCAAGGCCTCGTGAACTCCTCGAAGCTGCCCGAGCCCATCTTCACCCCCTCCACCAAGGCCGAGATTGGCGACCACGACGAGAACATCTCCTTCGAGCGCCTTACGGAAATCCTCGGGGAAGAGGATGCCACGGCCCTGCGCGACTTGGCGTTGAAGGTGTACACCACCGCCGCCGACCACGCGGCCGAGCGCGGGGTTATCATCGCCGACACGAAGTTCGAGTTCGGCCGTCTCGGTGACACCATCATCTTGGCCGACGAGGTACTCACCCCCGACTCCTCGCGCTTCTGGCCCGGCGATACCTACGAGGAGGGCAAGGACCAGCCCAGCTTCGACAAGCAGTTCGTCCGCGATTGGCTGACGGCCCATTGGGACAAGACCGGGAACCCGCCGCGCCTTCCCCAGGAGATCATCGACGCCACGTCCGCGAAGTACATTCAGGCTTACGAGACCATCACCGGCAAGAAGTTCGACCCCGCGACGTTCTAGCGCCGCCCGCCCGCAAAACCCGCCGTCATTCTGAGCGAGCGGAGCGAGTCGAAAAATCTCGCGAGATCTTTCGACTTCGGCCTTTCGGCCTGCGCTCAAGATGACGTGAACTGAAGGAGAGAGATGTCCCAACGCAACCCCATGAACGAACGCTACACCTCCGAGGAGCGCACCGGCACAACGCGCAAGTCGGCCGCCTCGGCCAAGCCCAAGGCCAAGGCCGCCGCCTCGGTCACCGTGAAATCGGCGAAGAAGACGCCCGAGCAGCGCAAGGCCGAGGAGAAGGCCGCCCGCAAGGCCGCCGCCGCCAAGCAGCGCGAGGTGGAGCGCAAGTACTACAAGCCCGACACGCCGCGCTACAAGCGTCTGCGCCTCATCTGGTGGATCCTGCTCATCGCGGCCATCGGCTGCACGACCTTGAGCTTCGTCGGCCAGCAGTCGCTGCCGCCTCAGGTGGCGGTTGTGACGCTCATCTTGGCCTACGTGTTCATCATCGCCGCTTTCGTGCTCGATTTTTGGAAGATCAAGAAGGAGCGCGTGGCCTACCAGGAGCGCATGCTGGCGCTTGAGGAGAAGAACGCCAAGGCCGAGAAGCAGGCGCGCCGCGTGCAGCAGGCCAAGCAGGTGAAGGCGAAGGGGTCGGGGAAGAACCAGAACCGCCATGCGGCCCAGAAGAAGGCTGGCGAGGCCGATGGGGATGCCGATGCCGCCGATGCCGGCGAGTCCGACGAGCCTCCGGTGAAGCCGGCCCGCCGCGGCCTGTTCGGCAGCGGCTTCCGTCTGTCGAACCGTGAGAAGATGCAAGCCGAGAAGAAGGCCGCCAAAGAGGCCGAAAAAGCTCAAAAAACCGAGTAGCACCTACCGTAGGGGGCGACCTCGGTCGCCCCTTCTCAAGTGAGGTGACTCCACTTGGTGAGGAGCGACCGAGGTCGCCCCGTACGGGGGGGTCAGTTGAACTAAGGTCCACCCCTATGGAAAAGTTCGAGCGCTCATTCCTTGAAGAGAGAGGCACATCCATGGTATCTCGCGTCTATGTTGAGAAGAAGCCCGGGTTTGATGGCGAGGCTCGCGCCCTGGCAGCCGAGCTGCGCGACATCGTCGGCATTTCGGGGCTGACCGGCGTGCGCCTGGTGAACCGCTACGACGTGGAAGGCGCGAGCGAGGAGCTGTTCGCCGCCTGCGTGCCCACGGTGTTCTCCGAGCCGCAGTCCGACACCGCCACCTACGACCTGCCCGATGCCCCCGGCGCGGCCGTGTTCGCCGTGGAGTACCTGCCCGGCCAGTTCGACCAGCGCGCCGACTCGGCGAGCGAGTGCATCCAGCTCATCAGCCAGGGCGAGCGCCCGGATGTTCGCTCGGCAGTGGTGTATTACCTGGAAGGCAACCTGACCGACGCTGACGTGGAAGCCGTGAAGCGCTACGTTATCAATCCGGTGGAGGCTCGCGAAGCGTCGCTTGAGCCTCGCGACACCCTGGCCATGGCCTTCGAGCGCCCGGCCGACGTGGAGGTCATCGAGGGCTTCACCGCCTTTTCCGATGACGAGCTGGCCCGCTTCATCGACGAGCGCGGCCTGGCCATGGATCTGGCCGACATCCAGTTCTGCCGCGCCTACTTCGCTGAAGAGGGCCGCGATCCTTCCATCACTGAGATCAAGATGATCGACACCTACTGGTCGGACCACTGCCGCCACACCACCTTCGGCACCGTGCTCGATGACGTGGAAATCGCCGACGCCAACGTGCAGGCCGCCTTCGACCGCTATCTGGAGCTGCGCCACGAGCTCGGCCGCGATGAGAAGCCGGTCTGCCTCATGGACATGGGCACCATCGGCGCGAAGTGGCTGAAGAAAGAGGGCATTCTCACCGGGCTCGACGAGTCCGAGGAGATCAACGCTTGCACCATCAAGTGCAAGGTGGATGTCGATGGCGAGGAGCAGGACTGGCTGTACCTCTTTAAGAACGAGACCCACAACCACCCCACCGAGATCGAGCCCTTCGGCGGCGCGGCCACCTGCGTGGGCGGTGCCATCCGCGACCCCCTCTCGGGCCGCTCCTACGTGTACCAGGCCATGCGCGTCACGGGCGCGGCCGACCCCACGGTGCCCGTGGCCGATACCATTCCCGGCAAGCTGCCCCAGCGCAAGCTCGTGACCACGGCGGCGGCCGGTTACTCCTCTTACGGCAACCAGATCGGCCTGGCTACGGGCCAGGTGCATGAGCTGTACCACCCCGGCTACGCCGCCAAGCGCATGGAAATCGGCGCGGTGGTGGGCGCTACGCCGGCCGATCACGTGCGTCGCGAGACGCCGGCGCCGGGGGATGTGGTGGTGCTTCTCGGCGGCCGCACGGGCCGCGACGGCATCGGCGGCGCCACAGGCTCTTCCAAGGCCCATTCCGTGGAATCTTTGGAAAGCTGCGGGGCCGAGGTGCAGAAGGGCAACGCGCCGGTGGAGCGCAAGATCCAGCGCCTGTTCCGCCGCGGGGATGCCTGCCGCATGATCAAGCGCTGCAACGACTTCGGCGCCGGCGGCGTGTCGGTGGCTATTGGCGAGTTGGCCGACGGTCTGGACATCAATCTGGACGCCGTGCCCAAGAAGTACGACGGGCTCGATGGCACGGAGCTTGCCATTTCCGAGTCGCAGGAGCGCATGGCCGTGGCGCTGGCGCCTGAGGACGTGGACGCCTTCATCGCGCTGGCCCACGAGGAAAATCTGGAGGCCACGCCGGTGGCCGTAGTCACGGAAGAACCGCGCGTGCGCATGCATTGGCGCGGCGACACCATCGTGGACGTGAGCCGCGAGTTTCTCGCGAGCAACGGCGCGCCGAAGCATGCGGCGGTGGCCGTGCCCGCGCCGGCCGACGAGAGCTTCGCCGAAAGCGCCTGCGACCGCGCTTTCGAGGCGACAAGCGAGCTGACCGACCCCGTGGTGGACGCCGTGTGCGACGCCGACTCGCTGGAAGTGTCCCTCGCGGCGCTCATGGGCGACATCAACCGCGCCTCGAACAAGGGCCTTGTGGAGCGCTTCGACTCCACCATCGGCGCGGCCACGGTGCTCATGCCCTTCGGCGGCGCGCGCCAGCTCACCCCGGCGCTCGCCATGGTGGCGAAGCTGCCGGTGCTCGGCGGCAAGACCACGACGGTCTCGGGCCTGTCCTGGGGCTTCAACCCGTATCTTTCGTCCTACGACCCCTATGCTGGTGCCTACATGGCCGTGCTCGATTCCGTGGCGAAGCTCGTGGCCACCGGCTTCGAGCGGGCGAACATGTACCTCACCTTCCAAGAGTACTTCGAGAAGCTGCGCCAGGATCCCGAGCGCTGGGGCAAGCCCATGGCGGCGGTGCTCGGCGCGCTCATGGCCCAGATCGATTTCGGGGTGGGCGCCATCGGTGGCAAGGACTCTATGTCCGGCTCCTTCGAGGACTTGGATGTGCCGCCCACGCTTGTGTCCTTCGCGACGGCCATCGGTGACATCGACCGCGTCACCTCGCCGGAGCTGAAGGAAGCGGGCGACAACCTCATCTGGGTTTCCTTCGAGGACGCGCTGGCGTCGAGCGTCTGCGCCGCCTTCGACGCGGTGGAGTACCTCATCGGTGCGGGTGTCGTGCGGGCCTGCGCGAGCGGCGCCTACGGCGGCTTGGCCGAGACGCTGGTGAAG
Source organism: Adlercreutzia sp. CNCM I-6215 (assembly GCF_977072315.1). Taxonomy (NCBI): domain Bacteria; kingdom Bacillati; phylum Actinomycetota; class Coriobacteriia; order Eggerthellales; family Eggerthellaceae; genus Adlercreutzia; species Adlercreutzia sp. CNCM I-6215. The sequence continues at coordinate 27,738 of NZ_CDRVMA010000004.1, forward strand.
GCGGCCGTGGGCAATGGCCTGGGTATCACCGTGGACGAGGACATCGACATGGGCCAGCTGTTCGAGCCGGCCTACGGCACGTTCGTGATCGAGCTGGCCGCCGGCGAGGATGCCCAGTCCGTCGTCACGCGTTTGGAAGATGCCGGGCTCGACGCCAACGTGGATGTGGTGTCACTCGGTCAGGTGACCAGCGCTTACGAGCTGGCGTGCGACGGCCAAGTGGCCGATCTCGCCGTGGTTCAGGAGGCGTGGGAACGCGGCAGCGGGATTGAAAGCGTGTTCCCGTACCGCACCTCGCCGGAAGAGCGCGCAGCGGCCGAGACGGTGCCCGCCATCAGCTTCGAAGGGGAGGCGGCCCCGGCCTACCACGGCCCGGCGCTGCTGGGCGACGCCTCCGGTGCTCCGCGCGTGGTCATTCCGGTGTTCCCCGGCAACAACTGCGAGTACGACTCCGCTGCCGCCTTCGAGCGGGCCGGCGCCGTGCCCACCGTGTACGTGGTGAACAACCTGACGCCCAAGGCGGTGGCCGAATCCACCGCCGAGCTGGCGCGTCTTATTCGGGCGTCCCAGATTGTCATGATTCCCGGAGGTTTCTCCGGCGGCGACGAGCCCGACGGCTCCGCGAAGTTCATCACGGCCTTCTTCCGCGCCCCGGAGGTCACCGAGGCGGTGCGCGATTTGCTGCAGGCGCGCGACGGCCTCATGCTCGGCATCTGCAACGGTTTCCAGGCGCTCGTGAAGCTGGGCCTGGTGCCCTTCGGCGACATCCGTCCCATGGACGCCGATTGCGCCACCCTCACCTTCAACAACATCGGCCGTCACCAGAGCACGCTCGTGCGAACGCGCGTGGCCAGCACGATGTCCCCCTGGATGAGCCGCATGGAAGTGGGCGAGATGCACACGGTGGCCATCAGCCACGGCGAGGGGCGCTTCGTGGCGCCGCAGCCTCTGCTGGATTCCATGATTGCGAACGGACAAGTTGCCACTCAGTACGTGGACGCCGCGGGGCAGCCTTCCATGGATTTGGCGGTGAACCCCAACGGGTCGGTGCTCGCCATCGAGGGCATCACGAGCCCCGACGGCCACGTGCTCGGCAAGATGGGTCACACGGAACGCGCCGGCGCGGGCCTGTACAAGAACACCTTCGGCAACACCTACCAGCCCCTCTTCGAAGGCGGTGTCGACTACTTCCGCACGAAGTAGTTACTGCCACGCGAGGTAGTTGCCGCTGCATGAGGTGGCTGCTCGGGAGGGTGGCGTGCGACCGCCCGTCGGTGGGACCGGGGGTTTGATGCCCGAAAACAACAAGGGCGACGTCAGGAACGGAAGTTTGGTACCTGGTGTCGCCCTTTTTGCGGCCAACTTGCGGAGTTTGGCATCGAATGGTGCCAAGTTTGGCAGTTTGGTACCCTGCCTTGGTCAAATTGCGAAGTTTGGTACCTGAAAACTTGCACGTACGAATTTCTGACCTGGTGTTTCTTCGGAGTCGAGGTACCAAACTGCGGTTTTTGGCCGAATTCGGGGTACCAAACTTCCGATCCTGGAAGAGGGCAGGTGCCATATCGCGGATCTTGTCCGAGAAAGATGGATACCGGTTCATCGGGCGGTAGGGCTGTGGTTGTGGTCTCCTTGTCGACGGCGCCAGATGGATCGTCGAGGTCGTCGCGCGGCACTGCCCCGGGGTCGAGTGCGCTGTGGATCCGCTCTATGTGGTGCAGTGGGTGACCGACGTGCTCGACGAGACCCGCAGGGAGGCGTGGCGCGGCTGCGAAGGCTGAGGGTTCTCGCCTGGGCCTACCTTCTGCACCGCCGCTGCCGCAAAGCCGCCGCCGAAGACCGCAGCCAGACCTTCGAAAATGTCAACGAGTGACGACGCCCCTGGCAAAAAGTCGCCCCGGGCTACGGTGTTGTATGCAGCAAACTTTGTAGTATAGAGCAAAAAAGCAGGTCATTGCTTAGCATCTATTTGTCAACATGAGCTAACACCGTAGCCCGACCCGCAAAAATGACGAAGGCGCGCAGTTGCCCTGACAAAAAAAGCGCCTCGGGCTGCGAGTTGTACTCGGGTGTGTGGCGAAAAGGCACCTCGGGCTACGGGCTGTGCTTGAAAAACGGCAAAAGAGCGCGTTGTTCTGTGGATACTCTCGGGCCCCCTGCGAATTGCTGCCAGGCTACTGCCACAGCCTCACTTCGGGCTCCAGTTCCACGCCGGTGGTCTGGCGAACGCGGCGCTGCACTTCGGCGATGAGTGCTAGCACGTCGGCGGCGGTGGCGTCGCCGGTGTTCACGACGAAGCCGGCGTGCTTCTCGGACACCTGCGCGCCGCCCACGCGCAGGCCTTGGCAGCCGGCCTCTTGGATGAGCGCCCCCGCGAAGTGGCCCTCGGGGCGCTTGAAGGTGCTGCCGGCGCTCGGCATCTCCAGCGGTTGCTTGCTCTCGCGGCGCTCGCGCAGCTCTTCCATGCGCGCGGCGATGGCGGCAGGGGAGTCGGCGCGCAACTGCAGCGTGGCCCCGAGCACCACCCAGCCCTCGCGCATCATGCGGCTGGTGCGATAGCCCCAGTTGGCTTCCGCTGCCGGCACGCTCACGATGCTCCACGAATTCCCGTCGGGCACCAGGCAGCGTACTTCCACGGCTACGTCCGAGAACTGGCCCTCGTAGGCGCCGGCGTTCATGATGGCCGCGCCTCCGACGGTGCCGGGAATGCCGCTGGCGAACTCGTAGCCTGCAAGCCCGGTATCCCGCGCCACGGCGGCCACGGCGGCGTTCGTGGCCCCGGCCGCTGCCCGCACGAGGCCGCCGGGCAGCACCTCGACGTCCGCGAAATTATCCGCCAGCAGAAGCGTCACGCCGTCAAGTCCCTCGTCGGGCGCGAGCACGTTGGAGCCGAGTCCCAGCACACGCCAGGGAACCCCGCCCGCCTCGCAAGTCGACACGACGGCCGCCACCTCGTCTTCGGAGCGCGGCGTCACGAGCCATTGCGCCGGCCCCCCAATGCGAAATGTCGTATGCTCGGCCAGGGGCTCGTCAGGACGCACATTCTGCGAACCGACGATATCCCGAAGGCTCTTCTCGAAGTCCTGGGCGTTCACGGCTTGCTCCTCCTCAGCTGGATTACGGATGCAGAGGAGGTGCGGGATGCCCTGACCGAGCAAGTTCCGCAGCGAACAGAACAGGACTGAATGTCCTGTTCTGCAGAGCGAGGACTGTCTGAGCGAATCAGGGCGTCCCGCACCTCCGGTCGGCAAAGAGTTTCAAGCCCGTGTGTTCTGGGCCGGTATCCTCCGTTTATCATGCCGTGCGGGTTACCGTTGGTGACCCGCATGGCTCATTGTACTAGAATACGCCCATGACGAAATCGCTGACATATCCGCGCGATCGCCAAAGCGCTTCCGCCCATCGTTGCTCGCGCTTCGCACCCGCTTGCGGGCTCGCATCCGCATCCGCTTTTGGGCTCGCATCCGCACCCGCCCCAGTGGCCGCCCTTGCGGATGCTTCCGCACGCACGAAAGTGGGGCGCTAGGCCATGGCGCGCAGGGTTCCCGAGGTCAAGCCCACCTCGCCGGCGGCGGCCATCGTGCTCGTGCTGCTGTTCATTGTCTGCTTCATTATCGGCCTGTGGGTGCTTATGGCGCTCACGCGCATCGTGCTCGGTTAGGGGCAAGGACTATGTGGCAGCGATTCACCCCCTACGACTTGCGCGTTATCGGGCACTACCTGGGAACGCTCCTGTTGTTCTTCGCCGCGCTCATGGCCCTTCCCTTGGCGACGGCGCTGGTCTTTCAGGAATGGGAGCCGGCGGCGCGCTACCTCGCGGCAATCGGCATCACCATGGTCGCGGGCTGCAGTCTGCGTTTTCTGCGCATCGAACCCGGACGCCTCGATCGCCGTCAGGCGCTGGCGGTGACCGGTTTCGCCTGGGTTGTTCTCGCGCTGTTCGCCTCGTTCCCTCTGTACTTCTCGGGGCATTACATGACCTACCTCGATGCCGTCTTCGATGGCGTCTCCGGCCTGACCACCACGGGCGCCTCGCTCATCGTCGATTTGGATCACCTCTCCTACGCCGACAACATGTTCCGCTTCGCTATGCATGCCCTGGGCGGTCTCGGCCTTATCGTGGTGGCGTTGTCCTTCGGGCTTTTCGGCCGCGGCGGCGGCGCGTCGCTGTTTTCGTCGGAAGGCCGCAGCGAGCACGTGGTGCCCAACGTGGTGCAGACCACCCAGTTCATTGCTCGTATTACCCTGGTCATCGTTTCTGTCGCCACGGTGATCATCACGGCGTTATGCCTGTTCATGGGCATGGAGCCCACTCGCGCCTTCCTGAACGCGCTGTGGGTGTCTACCTCCGGGTTCGTGACCGGCGGTTTCACGCCCATGCAGCTTTCCATCATGTACTACCATTCCTTCCCCCTTGAGGCGATTCTCATGGTGCTCATGATTTTGGGCTCCATCAGCTTCGTCATTCACGCCGAGGTGTGGAAGGGGCGTCCGCTCCCGTTTTTCCGAGACATCGAGACGAAGACGATGGTGCTTTGGATCGGGGTCATGGCCTTCGTCTTCACGGCCACCCTTGCCCTGTCGCCCTTCGATGACATGCTCGCCCTCTTGCGCCGCGGCCTGTTCATGATCATCTCGGCGTTCACCACGACGGGCTTTCAGGTGGTCACCACCAACCAGATCACCACCGCTTTCAGCAATGGCGCTTTCCTCACCCTGGCGTTCATCATGGCCGTTGGCGGTGCTTCCGGCTCCACGGCCGGCGGCATCAAGTTCTCGCGCATGGGCATCATCTTCAAGTCCATCGTGTCGAACGTGAAGGAGACGCTGGCACCGGATTCGGCTCGCGTCGTCGTTTCCTACAATCACGTGGGCAGGCGCACCTTGACGCCGGAAATTGTGAAAGAGGCCATGACGGTGTTCATCCTGTACGTGATCACCTACGTTATCGGCGCGCTGGTGGGCATTGCACACGGGTTCGAGGCCATTCCCGCAATCTTCGAGTCGGTGGCCATGACGTCCAACGGCGGCATCATCACGTCGGTGGCGGGGCCCGGCATGGCGGGAACTCTCGAGCTGTTCTATATCTTCCAGATGTGGGCCGGACGCTTGGAGTTCATGACGCTGTTCGCCCTTATTGTGGAAGTGGTGGCCTCCCTGGTGCCGCGGCCTCGACCGAAGGAGCGCTCATGAGGCGGCGGGGTATCGCGCTTCTGGCGATCGCGCTCGCGGCGGTTCTGGCCGCGCCGGGCCCTGTGGCTTGGGCGACGGGGGCTGCCAACGGCGCCACGACGGCTTCCTCTGATGCCGGTGTGACCAACAAGGATGTGCCGACGGACGACACGGGCGTCGTAGAGGCCGGCGAAGGCGCTGGGAACGAAGGCGCTGGAAGCGAAGGCGCGGACGGCGGCGCGGTGCAAGGCGGAGGCGCCGAGGGCGAAGGCGCGAGCGGCGGCGCGACCGAGGGCGAAAACGGGGCCGATGGCGAGGACGGCCAGGCCGTCGTCCAGCCCGCGCGTCCGAAGCTTCCCGACCCAGTCTTCGGCGAGGACGTGAGCGAGGATAACCTCGTGAACCCCCAGCAAAAGCCCGACAGCTCTTTCATCTACGATACCTCCATCTCCGCTTTGCAGGAGGCCGATTCCTACCTGAACAACCAGACGGTGCAGGTGACGGGCGAGGTCATTGGAGACCGCATTCGCGCCGAGTTCGATCCCGGGTACAGCTGGATCGTCCTGCAGGGCTCCGATAGGGCTCACTCCGAAATCCCCGTGTTCATGGACACGGAGTCCACCGAGGTCATCGATACCTACGGAGCCTACGGCCGCAAGGGCACGACGCTGCAGGTGCGCGGCACCTTCCATCTGATCTGCCCGGAGCACGAGGGGCTAACCGACCTGCACGCCGACGCGGTCACCTTCGTGGAAAAGGGGTCGGTCACCGAGCAGCCTTTTGACATCGGCGCGTTTCTGCCGGGGCTTATGCTGGTCGCCATCGGTTTCATCATGCTCATCGTGTTCCACCAGATGAGGGAGGGGCAGCGCTGATGGCCGAGGCGCGCTATCGCGGCGAAGTGGTGAAGCTGGACCGGGGGTACCCGCTCGTGCGTTTGGAAGACGGCGAGCTTCTGCGCTGCGAGCACGCGACGGCCCTGGTGAAGGGGGAGCGCCGACGGGCCGTTATCGGGGACGTCGTGGAAGTGGCGGTGCCCCCGGCGCACGATAAGGGCGTCATCGAGGCCATAGCGCCGCGCACCCGCGAGTTCGTGCGCAAGGATCCCACCGAGCGCGCCGTGCCCCAGGTGCTCGCCGCCAACTTCGAGCGGGTCATCGTGGCCCAGCCCGTGGGCGAGGTGAACCTGCGGCGCCTCGAGCGCGAGCTGGTACTGGCCTTCGAGACGGGGGCCGAGGTGACCGTCGTGCTCACCAAGGCCGATCTGGCCGACGACGCGGCCACCCGGGCCACCGTGGAGGCCGTGCAGGCTCTGGCTGCTCCCGCGGCCGATGTGCTCGTCGTGTCCGAGGACGACCCGGCATCGGTGGAGGCCGTGCGCGCGCTTCTGGCGCCGGGCACCACCACGGTGCTCATCGGGCGCTCGGGGGTGGGGAAGTCCAGCCTGGTGAACATGCTGGTGGGCGCCGAGGTCTTAAGCGTCGGCGCAGTTCGCGAGGGGGATGGCAAGGGCCGCCACACCACGGTGAGCCGCGAGATTGTGGAGGTGCCCGGCGCCGGCCGCATCGTGGATATGCCGGGCGTGCGGGGCTTGGGACTGTGGGACGCCGAAGAGGGCATCGGCGCGGCTTTTCCCGATGTGGAGGCGCTGGCCGCGCAGTGCCGCTTCCGCGACTGCACCCACCACGAGGAGCCGGGCTGCGCCGTGCGCGCGGCTGTGGAATCCAGTGAGCTGACACCGGAGCGCTACGCGTCCTACCAGGCCCTTCAACAGGAGATGGCCGCCATGCGCGATCGTCGCGAGGAGGCGCGCCGCATGAACAAGGAGAAAGTGAGCGATACCAAGCGCCGCCGCGCCGGTGCGCCCAAGGGCGGACGACGCCGGCGATAACAGGGCGCGACTGCGACAATACCCCGTGTATGGGCGGGGTGGTCTTCGCCGTGCCGGCTCGTTCCGTTCATGACATTTTGCCTACCGAGATTGCCGCTGGATGCGAACGCGCTAAAATGATGTAACACTCTTCGACTGAACTCGAAAGGACCTCCATGAACCCCGTCGTCGTCATTCCCACGTTCATCTACCCCCGCCGCCACCGCGGAGGGGCCGATGTGGTGAGCACCTACGACCACCCCACCGCCCCCAACCAAGAAGGGGAGCTCGGCCGCTGCCTGGAGTCGCTGGCGAAGGTGGAGGGCCTGGGACTCGTGGTCATCCTCGTGTCCGCCGACGTGTCTTTGGAAGTGCAGGCGGCCGAGAAGGTGCAGGCCATCGCCAACCGCCATCCGGATGTGACCACGCTCGTCATCGGCGCGGCAGAGCTGGCGCTTATCGAGCAGCGCATGGCCCAGCAGAACATCGAGCGCCTCTCCAAAGAGATCGGCCTTCAAGGCTACGGCGCCATCCGCAATTTGGGCCTGCTCGTGGCCAACGTGCTCGGCTTCGACGCCGTGGTGTTCTTGGACGACGACGAGGTGGTCGACGACCCGAAATTCCTGGAAAAGGCCATGTACGGCCTCGGGAAGCTCACGCGCCAGGGCGTGCCCATCGTGGCGAAGACGGGGTACTATTTGAACGACCAAGACTCCTACCTCTCGAAATGGGAGGACAAGTGGTACAACCGCTTCTGGCAGCAGGGCCGCGCCTTCAACGAGTGGATCACCAAGGCCATGCGCGGCCCGCGTTTGTCGCGCTCGAACCATGTGTGCGGCGGCTGCTTGGCCGTCCACAAGGAGGCGTTCCGGCGCCTCGCCTTTGACCCGTGGATCACCCGCGGCGAGGATTTGGACTACATGCTCGACCTGCGCATGTACGGCTCGGATATCTGGTTCGACAACCAGTGGGTGCTGCGTCACCTGCCCCCGCGCACCGCAAGCGAGGGCACGCGTTTCCGCCAGGACATCTTCCGGTGGCTCTACGAGTACCGCAAGCTGGAATACTCCCGGGCGCTCATCGACCTTCAGCAGGTGAAGCCGGCCTCGCTCGAGCCCTACCCGGGGCCGTTTTTGGAGCCGGGCCTTCTGCGCCGCATTCGGCTTACGGCATGGATGCGCAGCTTCGGACGCCCCGACAAGAAGGCCTACCGCCTGGCCGCCAAGGCCGCCACGGGTGCGGCTTCGGCCTACGCCGAGGCCAACTGCGCGAAGTACTTCGAGTTCCAGTACGTCTGGCCCGAGGCCATGAATCGTCTGGAAAGCGACCAGCTGCTCTCCGAGGCCCTGGTGCGCTCGGCCATGCTGCGCGCCCAGGATGTGGCGGCCGCGGCCCCGGTCCCGGCTCCGGCGGCCGCGAACGTCTCGACGGGCGCCCCGGCTGCCGCGGACGTCGCGGCGGAGGTCGTCGCAGGCGAGGCTGCTGGTGTGACTCCTGCGGCAGCCGCGGCCCGCGCGAGCGCCCCGGCCCCCGCGAGCGTTCCGGCGCCCCGGCCCGTGCCGCGCACGAACATCGACGCCGGCATGACCACCCAGATCCGTCTGGATATGGAGGACTAGCGTCGTGGAAGCGATGGTTCCGCTGTTCCTCGTGTCACTGGTCGTCGGTCTTGCGGTTGGCGTTTTGGCAGGACTGCTTGGCATCGGCGGCGGCATGCTGCTCGTGCCGGCGTTCAAGCTCGGCTATGCCATGGACTCGCTCATGTGCACGGCCACCTCGCTGTTCACGATTATCCCGACGTCGGTTTCGGGCGCGATTTCCCATATTCGCAACAAGACGTGCCTGCCGAAGCTCGGCGTGGCCGCGGGCCTCGGGGGCGCCTGCCTGTCGCCTTTAGGGGTGTGGCTCGCCACTCTCTCGCCGGACTGGGCCGTCATGGGAGCGGCGGCGCTCATCATCGCCTACTCTTCCGTTACGATGTTCCGCAAAGCGCTGAAGGCTCCGAAGGTACCTCGGGGCGCTGGGGCCGGTGCCGCGGATGCGGCGGCAAAGGAAGCTGCTGCCGAGGATCGTGCCGCCGCCATCGAACGGGCGCATGCGGAGGCCCCGACGATCGGTTGGCGCGAGGCGGCCATCGGGGCTGCTATCGGACTTTTCGCCGGTCTCGCCTCGGGTTACGTGGGCGTGGGCGGCGGTTTTATCATGGTGCCGCTTATGATGTCCATCCTGCATGTTCCCATGAAGCTCACTTCGGGCACGTCGCTTATCGCCGTCATGATCCTCGCCGTGCCGGGCACGGTGACCCAAGCGCTGCTCGGCAACATCAACTGGATCGCCGGCATCGCCGTGGCCTGCGGCTCCATCCCCGGAGCAACCCTGGGCGCGAAGCTCATCCCGAAGGTGCCCGAGCGCCAGCTGCGCTTCCTGTTCGCCGGCTTCCTCGTGGTGGCCGCCGTCCTGCTCGTCGTGAACCAGCTAGGGGTTTGGGGCTAGGTCGTTTCCCTGGCGTTCCTAAGTTTGTTATACTGGCGTCAATTATGGCGGCGATCAGGGGGTACGATTATGGCGAAGCGCGAATCGGGTACGGTGTCCACGCGGGGCATCGGGGTGCCCAAGTTCAACCAGGAAATGCTCGCGGCCACCATTGCCGCCCTGGCGGGCATCACGCTCGTGTGGACGTTCTCGCAGCCGGAGTTCCCCGTGCCCGTGCTCATAGCGGCAGGCGCCGTGTTCACCGTTTCCATCGTCATGGTCATCCGGCTCATGATGGATCCGGATTCCGTGCGCGCCCTGCAATCCGATGCCATGCTGCAACTGGCCTCGTCCATGATCGACGCTATGGGCGACGGGCTCACCGAGGAGGCCTCCCAAGAGGTGTGCGAGCTCCTGCTTCCGAACACCTCGGCCATCGCGGTCGCTCTCACCAACTGCGAGAGCGTGCTCGGCTATGCCGGCTACCAGGAGGCCCACAACCCGGCGGGCATCGCCATCCGCACGAGCGCCACCCACGAGTGCATTCGCCGGGGGAAGACGCTCGTGCTGCTGACACCCGAGGAGATTGGGCTGCCGGCGCCTATCGAGCAGAACCGTATCAAGGCCGCCATCGTGGAGCCCCTGTTCGTCGGCGGTCGGGTGGAGGGGACGCTCAAGTTCTACTACCGCGATCCGCGCAAAATCACCGAGACCCAGCGCTCCATCGCCCACGGCTTCGCCCAGCTGCTCGCCACCCAAATGGCCGCCGTGGAAATGGAGACCCAGCGCAAGTTGGCCGCCTCCATGGAGCTGAAGATGCTGCAGACGCAGATCAACCCCCACTTCCTGTTCAACACTATCAACACCATCGCCTCGTTTATTCGCACCGATCCCATGAAGGCCCGCACGCTTCTGCGGGAGTTCGCCGTGTTCTACCGGCGCACCCTGGAGGACTCCACCGAGCGCATCTCGCTGGCTCGCGAGCTTGACCAGGTGCAGCGCTACTTCAACTTCGAACTGGCCCGCTTCGGCGATGCGCGCCTTGCCTTCGAGGTGAACGCGAGCCCCGCGCTGCTGGACATGATGGTGCCGCCGTTTTTGGTGCAGCCGCTCGTGGAGAACGCCATCAAGCACGCCATGCCCTCGGAGGGCAAGCTCACCATTACGGTGAAGGCCGACGCCGATGGCGACGACGTGGTCATCGTGGTGAGCGATGACGGCGTGGGCATGACTGAGGAGACTTGCGCGAACATCACGCAGGTGGAGTCGTCCACCGGTCTCGGCATTGCCGTGAAGAACGTGCACGACCGCATGATCGGTTTCTTCGGCCCCGATGCGCAGATGGTGTACACGAGCGTGCTGGGGGAGGGCACCCAGGTAACCCTGCGCTGCCCCGGCTGCGCCAAGGCGCCGACGTCCGCGGCGGCATCGGCGTCGGCGGGGGCGCCCGCGGCGGCCGAGGGGGCGGCGCAAAGCGCGGAGAAGACGGCGCGCAACAACGCCACGGTGGCCGAGCTGGCCGAGCTTGTGGCCCAGGTGTCGGAATAAAGGCCGATCCCAGCAGGTAAATCGCCTATTTTCGTATCGACAATAGGGGCGCAGTCGTATATCATCCCATTCATTGGTTGTTATCTTTTATGGGGAAGGGCGCGCCCGTGTTTGAGTTTCTATCTTCGCCGTTTGGCCTGGTGGCTGTAGGCCTCGGTGTGTTGGCGGTGGCCGTGCTCGCCCTGTGTCTGTGGATCACGACCCTCGACCGCCGCATGCGCGGCATGGCCGATGGCTTGGAAACTGAGCGCCGCAAGGTGGCCGAGCTGCAAATGGTCATCGGGCGCCGCGCCAACGCGGCCCGCAGCTACGGTAACCGGGGGAGGGCGGCAGCGCCAGCGCCAGCTCCTGCTCCGGCGTCGGCCGTCGCTGCCGCTTCGGCTGGTGCGCCCATGCCGCCGCGAGGGGCGGCGGCTCCGATGCCAATGGGCACCCCCGCTGGCGCTTCCGTGCCTCCGCGAAACGTCGTTCCGGCCTCCGCGGCCGTTCCTTCGGGCGCAGCGCCTCGAGGCCGTGCGCCCCGGCCCGCTCCGGCCGGCAGCGGCTGGACGCCCAGCAGCATCCCGATGCCGGCGCAGTCGGAGGTGGATGCCTGGGTGCAGGGCGGCCCGGCCGTGCAGCAACCCATTGTGGTGCCCGATCGCAAGATGTCACGCAAGGCTCGCCGCGAGGCGGAGCGCGCCTTCGCGGCCCGCGCGGCTGCCGAACTGGAGGCTCGCCAGGCCCGTCGCGCCCAGGAGGCCGCCGCGGCCCAGCGCTCTTTCGGGTCGACCCCGGCCCGCGCGGTAGCAGCTTCTGCGCACCCCGCCGCAGCCGGCCGTCCTGCTGCGGGCGTTCCCGCCCAGGCCCAGGGCTTCGCGCCGGTGCAGCCGGCTTACGGTGCGCCTTCCGGCGCTCGCGCCCGCCACACGCGCTAGCGGTCTTCCCGCTGCGCCACTTTCCCAAACTCAAAAGGCCAGCGCCGAGGATGCTTTCGGCGCTGGCCTTTTCGTGATGCAACTGACGTGCTGGGCTTCTACCCCTTGTAGGCCTCCTGGAATCGAGCGACGTCGCGCTCGTAGATGACGAGCGTTGAATCGGGCTCTTCCAGATAGAACGGCACGCCGGCCAGCTTGGGATGGTTCACGAGGGCCGCTAGGGCGTCGAAGCCGATCTTGCCTTCGCCGATGCGCGCGTGGCGATCGACGTGGCTGCCGCGCTCATGGGTGGCGTCGTTCAGGTGCACGGCCTTCAGCTTGTTCAGGCCGATGGTACGGTCGAACTCTTCCAGCACGCCATCGAGGTCGCCTACGATGTCGTAGCCTTCGGCCCACACGCCGGCGCAATCGAAGCACACGCCCACGTGCTCTGGGTGCTCCACCTTGGCAATGATCGCGGCCAGCTGCTCGAAGCTCGTACCCACTTGGGTGCCCTCGCCGGCCATGGTGTCCAGCAGCACGCAAGTCTTCATGGATGGCGTGATGATCTTGTTCAGGGCGTCGGCCACGTCGGCCAGCCCCTCTTCCACGCTGATGTTCAGACGGCTGCCCGGGCGGATGAGGTACAGCGAGCCGTCCACCTCAGCCAGGCGCGCCAGATCCTCTGAGTACACCATGAGGGCGAAGTCACGCTCGTTCATCTTGTCCGTGGCCGGGTCGGCATCGTAGGGGGCGTAGGCCAGCGCGTCGTGGATGCCATGCTCCTTCGCGAAGGCAAGATAGGCGGCGACGTCCTTCTCGTCGAGGGCCGCCTGCTCGCTGCCGCGCGGGCTGCGCGTGAAGTACTGGAACGTGTTTGCGTTGATGGACGCCGCCTCTTTGGCCATCTCCAGATAGCCGCGGCGCTTCGAGAGATGGCAGCCAATGGTCAGCATGATGGGTCCTTTCGACAAAGATTTCTAAAAACTTGGTCAAAAAATCGAGTTATGAGTCTTGTCCTGGCCAAAAATCATAGTTCAGATGCCCTTGAGTCGGTGCAGTGCGGGCATTTGTTCAAGATTCCGTTGAATTAAGAGCGATTTGGAGCGCTTCAAAAACTCACAACTCGACTTTTTGACCAAAAATGGAAAAAAGTTTGTCGTGCTTGGGGCTCCTGGCGGTGACAAGGCTTCCCAGTTGCCAGGTTGGAGCTCTGGCGCGCCCGTCCCCTGCGGTGCGCTTCCCGCGAAACCGCCATCGCATGGGCGATGTCTCAATGGTAGAATGGCCACACCTCGAAAACACTCCTGAAACGTACCCAAGAGAGGTTTTGCCCCTATGGCACGATCCCCCCTCATACTCGATCGCTATCGCGTCATCGACCAGGCCGGCTCCGGCGGTTACGGCACGGTGGTGCACGCTTTCGACACGCATCTCAAGCGCGATGTGGCTATCAAGTGCATCGAGCTTTCCGAAGACGAGCTGGCCGCTGCTCGCCTCGAGGCTCTCGAGGCGCGCATGGCGGCGGATTTGGAAGAGGTAGAAGCAGGGGCATCGGGCGCCGAGACGGGGGTCGCTGGTCGGAATGCGGGCCCGGGTGCAGTCTCGGCCGCCGGTGCAGGCATGGGTGCCACCGCGGGCGATCCTGCTGGCAGCTCGTCGGCGGCCGCCTTCCCCGCCGACCCCGATTTCCTGGCGGCCCGCGACGAGCGCCGTCGGCGCCGGTCCGCGACCGCGGTGTCCCGGTGCGCCGCCGAGGGGGTGCCGCCCTGGGAGGACTGGGACGACTTCGGTGATCCTGACGATGACTCTGTCGATGTCGCTGGTGCAGATGATTTTGATGCTGAGGCAGCCGAAGACGAATGGGGGGACTCCCTCATTCCCTGGAACGCCTCCACGACCGACTTCGCCGGTCGGCGGCGCGGGCCGGCGCGCCTCACGGGTCGGGTGAGCCGCAAGACGCGCCACGCCCCCGAGGTGCTCTATGAGCCGCAGACTGTGGTGGAAGAGGCGCCCGATGCTACCGGGGCCACCCCCGATGCCGAATCGGTGGACGTGCGCCATCTGCGCGGCGTGCGCGCCTCGCGGGTCATCGCCGAAGAGCCCGAACCCGACGCCGAAGACGAGCTGGATCTGTTCGAGCACATCCCCGGCTTGGAGGAGGCTCGCTCCGTCGCGAAGCTGTCCGATACGAATATCGTCACCGTGTACGACTGCGCCGTGGAGGGCAGCAGTGCCTACGTGATCATGGAATACGTCGAGGGCAAGACGCTTGCGCAAATCATCGACGAGGTGGACGACGATATCACGCTGGATATGGTGGCCGCCGTATTCTCGGCCGTCTCCCATGCCCTGGAGGTGGCCCACGGCGAGCACACCCTGCATCTGGATATCAAGCCGGAAAACGTCATCGTGAACGGCAAGGGCCAGGCCAAGGTGGCCGATTTCGGCCTAGCCGCCCTCATGGACGCCACGGGATCGGGCACCACCGGCGGCGGCACCATCGGCTACATGCCCTTGGAGCAGATGCGCCAGGAGCCGCTCGATGTGCGCACCGACGAGTGGGCGCTGGCGAGCCTCACCTACGAGATGCTCACGGGCTCGAACCCGTTTTTCGCCGACGACTTGGATGCGGCAGAAGAGGCTATCGAAGAGGCGGAGCTCGTGCTGCCGTCGTTGTGCTGGGACGAGCTGGACGCCGAGGCCGACGAGGTCATGTTCTGCGCCCTCGACCCCGACATGGACGAGCGCTACGAAGACGTGGCCGCCTTCTCGGCCGCGCTCATGCCGTATCTGGGCAATGCCAAGAAGGGCAAGCGGGTGCTCGCCGACATCGTGAATGGGAAGATGGAAGAGCCGGCTGCCGAGGAGCCGGAGCGTGCTTGGGAGCCCCTGCCCCCGCTCGTCGACCGCCTGGGGCTGCGCGGCGCCGCCATTGCGGGCCGTATCGTGGCCGCTGCGGCCGTGGCGTTGCTGGCGGCGGCGGGCATGGCGAACCTGCACCTCACTCCGGGTTCTGCCATGGGGCTCGCCACCGATGCCCCCATTGCCTACGGGGTGGTGATCGCCGTATGTGCTTTAGTGGCTGCCATCAGGCCTTCCATCGGCGTCCTGTTCGGCTACGGAGCCTTTGTAGTGGGGCTTGCCGGCGCGGGCGCCTGGGTGCCGGCGGTGCTGCTCACCGCGGCTACGGGCGCGTGGTGGTATTTCGTGGGCCGCCGCGGCACCGCCCAGGCGGTCTCGGCGCTCATGCAGCCGCTGCTCGGCTCCGTGGGTTTCGCGGCGGCCTCGCCGGTGACGTGCGGCGTGCTGCTGCCGGTGCTGCAATCGGTCATTACGGCGGCCTTCGCCTTCGCGAGTGCCCTCATCATGGCCGGCTGCGGCTCGGTCGACATCATGAACTGGGACGCGGTCATGCACCTCGGCTTCTCGAGCAACCCGGCGGCAGGGTGCCTGGCGGTGGCGTCGCAGCCGGCCACCTGGGTCGTGGGCGCAAGCTGGATCGCCTCTGCGGGCCTTTACAGCCTCTTGTGCGTGCGCGGCACCCGTGCCTTCGACATCGCCGGTTCGGTGGTGGCTGCCGTGGTGCTCATGTTCGGTGCGTGCGCGGCGGCCCATCTCGCTTCCTTCGGCGGCTCGTGGCTACCCGCTCCGGCGGCACTGCTCGGAGCGCTGGTGCCCGGCGTTCTCGGCATCCTGGCCGCGGTCATGAGCATCCCCGATCGCGCCCGCTGGGCCGAAGAAGAATGGTATGTGGAAGAAGAGAAGTAGGCCACTTCCCTGCAGGTCATAGTATACTGACAGCACCAATGACGAACCCACCTGCCGCGGCGCGAGCGGCGTAGGCGAAGAAGGCGAGATAGCGACCTATGAACATCGAAGAGCTGTACCATTTTCTGTTCGAGACCATGCCCGGCATCGGCATTCTGGTCGGTGGCGGTCTTGTGATCAGCATCATCGTGTGTTTCATTCTGGAGCGCAAGACGCGCAAGCAGTTCAAGAACCACGAGAAGACCGAGGACGACTGGTCGCTGTTCGATGACGACGAGGACGAAAGCGAATAGCTTCGCCCCGGCCGCGCGAAAACCCTCAGCCTGACTTCTGCCCGCCTGCGCCCGCCGCACCCGAAGACTTCCCGCCCGCGTCAGCGGGCGGTGCTATACTGGGCCGCATTGAAAACCGCCGGACTGTCGGCGCCCAGGCAACCGATCATTGTGAAAGAGAGCCGCCCCATGCTGGACATCAAGTACGTACGCGAGCACCTCGACGAGGTCGCCGAAACGATGAAGAACCGCCACGCCTCCTTCTCGCCGGAGCAGTTCACCGCCCTTGATGTGCAGCGCCGCGAGGTCATCGCCGAGGAAGAGGCCCTGCAGGCCGAGCGCAACAAGCTTTCGAAGGAGATCGGCGCGCTCATGGGCCAGGGCAAGACCGACGAAGCCAACGCCACCAAGGAGACGGTGCGCCAGATCAACGAGAAGCTTACCGCCCTGGGCGATGCCCGCGCCGAGGCCGAGGCCGCCATGGACGCGCTCATGCTCTCCATTCCGAACATGGTGGACGCCACCACGCCGGTGGGCGAGGACGAGAACGACAACCCCGAGGTGCGCCGCTGGGGCACGCCCCGCGATTTCGCCGCCGAGGGCTTCGAGCCGCAGGCCCACTGGGATTTGGGCCCGGCCCTGAACATCATCGATTTCGAGCGTGGCGTGAAGCTGGCTGAGAGCCGCTTCTACGTGCTCGGTGGTGCCGGCGCCCGCCTCGAGCGCGCGCTCATCGCCTTCATGCTGGATCAGCACACCTCCCGCGGCTACAAGGAGTGGTGGGTGCCGGCGCTTGCCAACGCCGCCACGCTCACGGGCACGGGCCAGCTGCCGAAGTTCGAGGAGGACCTCTTCCATACCACCGAGGGCCTCTACCTCATTCCCACGGCCGAGGTGCAGCTGACGAACCTGCATGCCGGGGAAGTGCTCGACGCCGATTCGTTGCCGCTGCACTACTGCGCCTTCACCCCGTGCTTCCGCGAGGAGGCGGGCAGTGCCGGTCGCGACACTCGCGGCATCATTCGCGTGCACCAGTTCTCCAAGGTGGAGATGGTGAAGTTCGCCACGCCCGAGACCGGTTTCGACGAGCTGGAATCCATGGTGGAAGACGCCGAGAACATCCTGCAGCAGCTGAAGCTGCCCTATCGCGTCATCAGCCTGTGCACCGGTGACATCGGGTTCTCCTCCGCGAAGACCTACGACGTGGAAGTGTGGCTGCCCAGCTACGGCGCCTACAAGGAGATCTCCTCCTGCAGCTGCTGCACCGACTTCCAGGCCCGTCGCGCCAACATCAAGTACCGCGACCCGGCCAACTTCAAGGGCAGCCGCTTCGTGTACACCCTGAACGGGTCGGGTCTGGCTGTGGGCCGCACCATGGCCGCCGTCATCGAGAACTACCAGAATCCCGACGGCACCATCACGGTGCCCGAGGTGCTCGTTCCCTATATGGGCGGCAAGACGGTGATCGGGCCGGAAGAGGTCTAAAGAGCCATGGAAGAGCAGTCGCCGGCGGCGGGCGCGCCGACCGGTTCCGGCGGCCGGCCGCTTGCCGAGGGTCGTTTCCGCTCCGCTGCGACGACAGCCGCCACGGCGCAGAAGCCGTCGTCTCGTCGCGCGGTGCCGTCCGGCGAAGGCGATGCCGGTCGCGAGGTGCGGAAGGGGAGAGAAGGCCGCTCCAGCGCTCCTTCTCGCAAGCGCCGCCATCCGGTGCGGGTGGCGGTGGTGTCCGTAGTTATCGTTGTCGTGCTGCTTGTCGGTGCGGCGGCGGGCGGATTCGCGTGGCTCCGCTGGTTCTCCGAGGACGATGCGGCCGATTTCGCGGGCACCTGGTATTTGGCCGGCACGGCTACGCCCATCACCATCACCGAGGATCGCATCCAGCTGACTGATGATGTGTCCTACCGTTATGCGCTGAACGACCAGGATAAAACCTTCGAGCTATCCTTCGGCAACTTGAAGGGCGGCGGCCGCTACCGATTTTCGCTCGATCGCAACCAGCTGGCTCTGGTGGATGGCGACTTCTCGGCGGCCGACACCTTGGGCGACGATATCGCCTGGACGCTGCGCGCGCTGACCGAGTCCGCTCAGGGGCGCGTGCTGGCTCCGGAGGAGGAGGCCAAGGGCGTCACGCTGCTGAGCCGCACGCCCACGGGAACGCCGTCGCTTCCCGAGGCGACTGACACGCCCGAGGCCACGGCTGGCGAAGATGCCAAGGCCGACACCGGTGATGGCTCGAAATCCGGCAACGACGACGGCGGCGCAGAGCCCGACAAGGCCGATGCCACGCCGGCCCCCGACACCTCGGACAAAGCTGACGACCGTGCCTAGGCTCGCCGTCGAGCGCATTGCCTTCGAGCGCGATCGCATGGCCCTGCTCGTGCGCGTGCCCGAGGGCGCGGATGCCTCTTTGGGCACGTGCGGCGCCGATCGGCTGCTTGCCGCGCGCCCCTCCCTCGCCTTCCACACCTGCTTGAATGACGAGGACGCCCCCTTTGCCGAGGTGCTCGCCCGCACGTCGCTGCCTCACGCGCTGGAGCATCTGGTCATCGATTTGCAGGCTGCGAACCCCGCTTGCGCCTCCGATGCCACGTTTGTAGGTACGACGGAATGGCTCTCGAAGCGGGACGGTTTGGCCCGTGTTACAGTAAACTTTACCGATGACCTCATCGCATTGGGCGCCCTGAAGGACGCCTTGGCGCTTCTGGAAGGGACGGTTGAATAAGATGTCGTCAGCTCACATCACCTTCGACACCACCGGCGACAAGATCGCCCGACGCGTGCGCAAGATGCGCCCGTCGGCCGTGCGCAACCTGTTCGCCGCCGCTACGCGCGACGATGTAATCTCGCTGTCGGGCGGCATGCCCGCTGTGTCGCTTCTGCCCGAGGAGGACATTCGCCGCGCCACGCTGGCCGCCATTGAGAGCCCCGAGGCCCGCGCAGTATCGCTGCAGTACGGCCCCACCGACGGGCTCGCCGGGCTGCGCGCGGTGCTCGCCGACATGATGCGCGATCTGGGCATCCGCGTGAAGGCCGACCAGGTGCTCGTCACCACGGGCGCCCAGCAGGCCCTAACGCTCATCGCCGAGGCTTTCATCGACCCCGACGACATCATCATTACCGAGGGCCCCACCTATCTGGGGGCGCTGCAGGCCTTCTCCGCCTTCGAGCCCGATGTGCGCGCGATCCCCTTCGACGAGGACGGCATGCGCATGGATCTCCTGGAAGAGGAACTCAAGCGCATCGGCAAGGACAACCCGCGCCTGAAGTTCTGCTACACCATCCCGAATTTCCAGAACCCCGGCGGCGTCACCATGACGGCCGAGCGCCGGCGCCGCCTGCTCGAGCTGGCCCATGAGTACAACTTCATGGTGGTGGAAGACGATCCTTACGGCCGTCTCCGCTACGACGGCGGCCACCAGGTGCCCCTGAAGGCCATGGACGATTCGGTCATTTACCTGGGCACGATTTCGAAGATGCTGGGGCCGGGGCTGCGCACGGGCTGGATTGCCGCGCCTGAGGCCGTGCTCGCCCGCATCAACCTGGTGAAGCAGGGTGCCGATTTGTGCGGCAGCGCCTTCGACCAGCTGGTCGTGCAGCACTACTTTGCCGATGTCGCCTGGCAGCGCACGCTGCAGAAGTTCATCGCGCTGTACAAGGAGCGCCGCGACGCCATGCTGGCGGCCCTCGACGAGTTCTTCCCGCCCGAGGCCACCTGGACGCATCCGGCCGGCGGCATGTTTCTCTGGATTACGCTGCCGGACTATATGGATACCGATTCGATGCTTGCCGAAGCGCTGGAGTCGGGCGTAACCTATGTGCCGGGGAATTCGTTCTTCCCCGATGGCAAAACCGGGCGCAACTCCATGCGCGTGAACTTCAGCTTCGAGACGCCCGAATCCATCACCGAGGCCATCCGACGCCTGGCGAAGGTGATCGAGGAGCGCCTCGAACTCTACCGCGTGTTCATTGAGGCCGGCGCGCTGCCCGGCTACGACAGAAAGGATGCAGCCATGGACGAGAATGCCACTTCTTGGAAGGACGTCATCGTCGATTCCGAGCAGAACGAGGAAGCGGTCATGCAGGCCCGCGAAGGCGATGCCGAGCAGATCGAGATCGCCGAGGAGAAGGTGACCGAGGCGCAGGAAGCCGCGGCAGAATAAAGGCCGCCCCCGAGGAGTTTCAACAACAAAGGAGACGTGTATGAAAGTTGCAGTGCTCATGGGAGGCAAGTCCTTCGAGCGCGAGGTGTCGCTGGCCTCCGGCAAGGTGGTGTGCGAGGCGCTGGAAGAGGCCGGCCACAAGGTGGTGCCCCTGGACACCAACGCCGATCTGGTTCCCACGCTGCGCAGCGAGCGGCCCGATGTGGTGTACAACGCCCTGCACGGCAAGCACGGCGAGGACGGCACCATCCAAAGCCTGCTGGAGTTCCTCGGCATCCCGTTCGTGGGCTCGCCGGCGAGCGTCTGCCATCGCGCTTGGAACAAGGACGCCCTGCACTCGTCGCTGGCGAAGTACCGCGACCTGACTGGCGAGGAGGGCTGCGCGTCCTGGCCCCAGGGTGTCTACCTGGCGCGCGATGCTTTCAAGGGCATGGGTGCGGCCACGGCGCTCGATATGGTGGCCGACCGCGTCATCGGCGGGTATCCAGTCTGCGTGAAGCCGGCCCACGGCGGCAGCGCCCTGGGCGTGCACAAGGTGAAAAGCCAGGAGGAGCTGGGCGAGGCGGTGCTCGATGCGCTGTCCTACGACGAGGCCGTGAACATCGAGCAGTGGGTCGATGGCGTGGAGCTTTCCGTGTCCATCCTCGGCACCGGCTGGGACGCCCACGCGCTGCCGCCGGTAGAGATTGTGGCTCGCGAGGGCTTTTACGACGCGGCGGCCCGCATGGCCGACGACGCTGTGGAGTTCTTCTGCCCCGTGCGCGACGAGTCGCTTTCCCCCAACGCGGCCGATGCCCAGGCAATCCGCGCGGAAATCGAGCGGGCGGCGCTGGAAGTCTACCGCGCCTACAGCGTGCGCGATCTCGGGCGCGTCGACCTCATCTGGGACGGCGGCGCGGCCCGCTGCTTCGAGGTGGACGTGTCCCCGGGCATGACCGAGCGCTCCCTGTTCCCCATGGCCTGCGCGGCGGCGGGGCTGTCGCTGCCCGCGGTGCTCGACACGCTCGTGAACGAGGCCTACGCCCGCGGTGCCTGTTTCTAGGTTCGCACGGACTGAGGTTTTCTCTGAGAGATTTCCTCATCTATGACGAATTACAACTTGTTTACCGTAAGGTGAGCAATGAGCAGCGAGAGCCCCCGCGCGGGGCTCTCCGCCTATAATGGGCGAACCTGATACTCTGTCGATAAAGGAGGCAGTTATGGCCAACAAATTCGGAATGTTCCTCATCGGTGGCGTCGTTGGCGCCGTTGCAGCTCTGCTGGCCGCGCCCCGTTCTGGCGCCGAGACGCGCGCCATGGTGGCTGACAAAGCCGGCGAGTTCGCGGGCAACGCCCAGCAGTGGGGCGATTCCGCCGCCGCCGGGGCCCAGCACATCTACCAGGAAGCGGCCACCAAGGGTGCCGAGGTCGTGAACAACGTGACGGCCCGTGGCCAGGAGATCGCCTCCGAGGCCGCCGCTCGCGGGGCCGATGTGGCCGCCACCATCCAGGAGGCCGCCAGCAACATCTCCCCGACGATCAACGAGAAGGGCGACGAGCTGCGCGACAAGATCGAAGCCGCCCGTCAGCGCATTGCCGATCAGGTGGCCAAGAACGCCGATGCCGACGCCGACGCCGCCGAGATCGTCAAGGACGTCGCCGAGACGGCCAAGGAAGCCGCCAAGGATGCCGCCGCCACGGCCGAGGAAGGCGCCAAGGAGACGGCCGCCGAGGTGAAGGAAGCCGCCGGCGAGGTGGCGAAGGCCGCCGAGGGCAAGAAGGACGAGAAGTAAATCATGGCCAAGCGATACGGCACCACGGGCGAGATCGTTGGAAAGCGCGTGCTTCTCGACAAGAGCACGCCGAAGAAACCTGAGGCGGTAAAGCGGCTCGGGAAGGTGCGCCACTGCGTGTTCCACCCCACCCAGCGCCGCTTTGTCGGCTTCATCGTGAAACGCCCCGACTTGCTGTGGATGTTCCGCCGCAAGGACGTGTTCGTGGCCTATAACGGCTACGACGTGGTGGACGGCCGTATCGTGGTGTCCCAGGCCCCCGAAGCCACGGGCAAAGGCGCCTGCAAGGCCATGGGCGTGAACTACGATGACTGCGTGCTGTGGGCGGGGCTGCCCGTCATAGGCGAGGACGGCACCGTGTACGGCACGGTGGGCGACGTGTCCTTCGATCCGAAGACCGGCGAGGTGCGCTCGCTCACGGTGACCCAGGGGGCCACGGCCAACGCGCTGCTCGGCGTTCGCGAGATCCCCGGGCACCTCATCCGCGGCTTCAAGCGCGGCATCGGCACGGCGCTTTCCGTGAACGGGCAGGACGAGGGGGAAGAGCCGATTTTGGGCGCCATCCTCGTGTCCGACGAGGTGGCCGAGCTTGCCGTCGAGGGTGGCCTGGCCGCGAAGGCCGGCGAGGCCACGGCCGTGGTGGCCGACCGCGCCCGCGAGACCGTAGAGGCCGTGAAGCCGGCCGTGTCCACTGCCACCAAGGCTGCGGGCAAAGCTGTGAACAAGGGGGCCTACGCCACGGGCCGCCAGATCAAGCGCGCCAGCGGCATGTTCTCCGCCTTCAAGGAGGAGTACGACAAGGCTCGCAAGGAAGACGACTAGGCCGCGCGCTGTGGGCGGGCGCTGGGCGCCGACGTTTTGGGCGCCGAGGCGCCGACCTGCGCGCCGCGGGCCTGCGGCTTACGATTTCGTCACTAAGGTAAAGAGTTCCTGAAAGCCGCCCCCGTCGTGGGGCGGCTGCATTAGACTGGAAGCCATGGAAAAGCACCCGAACAACCACCACCATTCCGAACGGCTCGAGAAGCTCGAGGCGAAGGCCCACGAGGAGAAGTCGGTCGCCGGGCATCCGATGCCTGCGGCGGACATCTTCAAGTTCGTGGGGCTCATCGCGTTCTTCGTCATCATGATCGTGGTGGTCGTGCTCGTCTGGCCCATGATCCACGAGCTGTTCGAGCCCGGCGGTGTCGACCGCGTCACCTCCGACATCCGCAACGCCGGCCCCTGGGGCTTCCTCATTCTGCTGGCAATCCAGTTCCTTCAGATCGTCGTGGCCTTCATCCCTGGCGAGGTAGTCCAGGTGGCCGCCGGTATGATTTACGGGCCTTGGGTGGGCGCGCTCATCATCTGGCTCGGCTGCATTATCTCGAGCTCGTTCATCTTCGTGCTGGTGCACAAGTTGGGCGCCCCGTTCGTCCAGGCCATGGTGCCCGAGAAGTACATGGGCAAGTTCCGCGATTGGGAGACCTCCGACAAGTTCAACGTCATCGTGTTCATCCTGTTCCTCATTCCGGGGCTGCCCAAGGACGTGTTCACCTACATCACGCCGCTCACGCACATGTCCATGAAGAACTTCGTGCTCATCTCGAACTTCGCCCGCATTCCCGGCATCGTGCTTTCCACCTACGCGGCAGCGGGGCTTGTGTCGGGCAATATCGTGGAATCGGTCATCATCTTCGCCGTGACCGCCATCGTGGCCGTGGTGGCGCTGCTCGTCTACAGCCGCATGACCAAGAAATAGCCCCCTACTTTCTTTGTGAAAGAAGGCGCGGTCAGGCTTTGTTTCTGTACAATAAGCGCGTTATTGCAACGACTCTAACGACTCTCTAGGAGGAAACCCATGCCGAAGATCACCCGGGAAGAGGTGCGCGTTCCCGCCGACGTCATGCCCGAGGCCCGTGACGAGTACATCACCAACTACCTGAAGGCCACGCGCGAGACCGGCCGTCTCATGCTGTTCGCCTGCGATCAGAAGATCGAGCACCTGAACAAGGACTTCTACGGCGAGGGCATCGACATCGCCGATCTCGATCCGGAGCATCTGTTCAAGATCGGCTCCGAGGGCGTGTGCGGCGTGCTCGCCGGCCAGCGCGGGCTGGTGGCCCAGTACGCGGCCGACTACCCGGAGATCAACTACCTCATCAAGATGAACTCCAAGACCAACCTCGTCGGCACCAAGCAGGAGGATCCCTACTCCCCGCAGCTGTACGATTTGGACGCCGTGCTGGCCATGAAGGAGGCCGGCGTGAACATCGTGGGCCTCGGCTACACGATCTACCTCGGCTCCGAGTACGAGGCCACCATGATGGCCGAGGCGGGCGAGCTCATCGCCCAGGCCCATGCCAACGGCCTCATCGTCGTGCTGTGGATCTACCCTCGCGGCAAGGCCGTGACCGCCGAGAAGGATCCCGACCTCATCGCCGGTGCCGCCGGCGTGGCTCTCTGCCTTGGCGCCGACTTCGTGAAGGTGAACCCGCCGAAGCCCGAGGACGGCCGCACTCCGGCCGAGGCCCTGAAGGTGGCCTCCACCGCCGCCGGCCGCACGGGCCTCGTGTGCGCGGGTGGCTCCACCGTGGATGCCGAGACCTTCCTCACCCAGCTGTATGACCAGATTCACGTGGGCGGTGCCGACGGTAACGCCACGGGTCGCAACATTCACCAGCGCTCGCTGGATGAGGCGGTGCGCCTGACCAAGGCCATCTCCGCCATCACCCTGGCCGACTGGGCCGTGGCCGACGCCCTGGCCGTGTTCAATGGCGAGAAGGACTTCACCTTGGCCGACATCTAGTCTGGCCTCGGAGCTTGTTGGCGGCTTCGCGCCCAGAGCGTCCGCCAACCTTGCGTTCGATCCCGTAGGGGGCGACCTCGGTCGCCCCTTTTTGTCGCGCGGCATTGTGCCGCTTGCGGAGGGCTGACCAAGGTCAGCCCCTACAGAAATTGCCCCCTGCGAATATCGATTCTTCTGAATATCATGGAAAGAAAGCCACTATGAGCACACTGGACACATTCGCCTTGAAGGTCACTCGTCCCTACCGGGAGGAAGACTTGCCGGCGATGGCGGAGATCTGGAACGAGGTCGTGGAGGCGGGCAACGCCTTTCCACAGACCAAGTCGCTGACGCTGGAGGAGGCGCGAGCCTTCTTCGCCGAGCAGTCCCATGCGGCGGTGGCTACTGTGGGTGGGCGCATCTGCGGGTTGTACATCCTGCATCCCAACAACATCGGGCGGTGCGGCCACGTTGCCAACGCGAGCTTCGCCGTGGCGGGGGCCAGCCGCGGCGAGGGCATCGGGCGCTTGCTTGTGGAAGACTGTCTGCGCCAGGCAGCCGCCTGTGGGTTTCGCGGTCTGCAGTTCAACGCCGTAGTGGCGAGCAACGAGCGGGCCCGGTCGCTTTACGAGAGCCTCGGCTTCACCCGTATCGGCATGATTCCCGGAGGCTTCTTCAACAAAGACGACGTCTACGAGGATATGTACATCTACTATCACCCGACGGTTTAGCCTCCTCCTTGAACTTCGTTCTTGATCCAAGCTCTCCGCCGCAGCCTCCTTTTTTGGCGGTTAGCTAGAAGATACGCAAGGCGGCATAAGCCTCTCTTCGTAAACAAAGGGCCCTATGGGGGCATTGCAGGTTGGAGTACGGCTATTGAGGCGTTGGGATCGCATTCGCAAGAGCGCCCAGCCATGGGTATCGTATTAGCCCTGTAGTCCTGCTGCGTTTCCGGGCGGTTTCATCTCGAGGCGGCCTAGGGTGACCGGCGATATGTCCCGGTTTCCAAGCAGACTGTTTTTTTGCACCAAACTCCGTTAGGTAGATTGCCGGTTTCGAAAGCTCGCGCTAAAGCAGCCCAAACAACTCGAACGTAAGGCTAGGTTTGTCAGAAAAAGGCTTCCGAAACCGGCTCCTGTCTTTCCGGCAGGACTCATGAATCTGCATAACGGAGTTTGATGCAGAATTTTTGGCTTGCGAGAAGCTCGGAGAGTCGCTATTGGCGGCATAGCGCCTTTTGCCCAAGGGTTTTGGTGGCACTGAGGATCGCTTTCCTGGGGATGCCCTTGAAATCGCGATGTCTGCGCGTAAAAGGCAAGCGATAACGCGCGACAGTATGAGTCGAATTATGTGCGATGGCCTCAGGAATGGAGGCTAGATCGATTCTTCGATATTGCTCGTACGTACAATCTGCGGATCGGTTATGCTAGCGGAATGAATATCTATCCTAGTCATACACTCGCTTTGGGTCTTTGGCGTGCGTGGTCGTTGGCGCATCCTGTATCGCTGTCGGCTTTTCATGCATCGAGCAAGCGGAACGGCCTGCCCCTTCCCGTCCATGCGCTGCCGTCCTCATCAGTTGTAAAAGCCGCTGCCTCGAAGTGGGCCGATGTGGTTGCGGCCTTGTCCGCGTTGCCGTCAGCGCTGCTCGCGGAAACTATCGAAGATGCGCAGAATGAGAGAAGGCCTCTTGAGATTCTTGTTGGGACAAAACGCGGCGCGCGCAGCACGAACTGCATTCAACGCCACCAGTGTCAGTTGCGCTTTCCCCGTAATGCGTTTCTTGAGATGGTGCGCGAAGTGTGGGTGTCTGCGCCAGAGCTTGTCTTCGTGCAGATGGCCTCGCGACTTGAATACGGGGCTTTGCTTGCATTGGGCTATGAGCTGTGCGGCTGCTATCCTCTTGGAGAGGGTTCAGGGTTTCAGGTGCGCGGTCCTCTGACGACCCCTGAGCGTCTCGTGGCGTTCTCCGGGCAGCTGGGCGGTGCGCGGTCGGCGAAGCTGGCGCGTTCTGCGGCGCTGCAAGTACGAAGGAAGTCCGCTTCAATTATGGAGACCGAAGTGGCTATAGCTGCTCTGACGTCTCGGAGGCGCGGCGGCTTGGGCTTGCCTCCCGCGCGGCTTAACGAGCCTTTCGCTTTGGGAGAGAAGGGCCAGCGCATCGCCCATCAGAAGAGCGTGGTGGGCGACATTTGCTGGTGGGACAAAGGTGCTGTGGTGGAGTACGACGGACGTGAGAGCCACGGGAGCCGTGAGGCTCAAATCAGAGATTCGCGTCGGCGCGACGCCCTCTTGGCCGAGGGGATCGATGTCACGACGATAACCTCCTCGCAATTCGCGAATGTCTGTGAGTTCTCAACGCTTATGGGTGAGGTGTCGCAAAAAGCAGGGAAGGTGTTTCGGGGATGGCGGCCAGGCCAGATTGAAAAGCATATGAAGCTGCGGCAGGACGTTCGCTCTTTTCATCGGGATTATCCTTCGCGACGTTGATGAAGCGACTTCGGTGTGCTTCTTCGCTGCTTGTCGATTCAGGGGGGCGATACCCATCATGGCGAGGGTGGCAGATCGGCTTCACGCTGAAGAGCATGTCG
This sequence comes from Adlercreutzia sp. CNCM I-6215, assembly GCF_977072315.1. Classification (NCBI taxonomy): domain Bacteria; kingdom Bacillati; phylum Actinomycetota; class Coriobacteriia; order Eggerthellales; family Eggerthellaceae; genus Adlercreutzia; species Adlercreutzia sp. CNCM I-6215. The sequence continues at coordinate 55,023 of NZ_CDRVMA010000004.1, forward strand.
AAAGGTGGCGTAGCGGGGAGGGCGAAGAAAGGTGGTTTATGGGCGAGGGACGGCGCGGGCGTGACGCGTGAACGTGACGCGCGAGGGCAAGCGCGCGAGAGGGCGCTGCGAGGGCTCATAAGGTGAAAGAGCGGTGCGGGTATGTCGTGTGCGAGAGCTATGACGGAAAATGCTGGTTTATAGAAAATCGTTGTCTGCGGAATGCCGGAAAATGGAACGAGCGCTTGAAAGCTCGGGTATGGTTTCTGAAAGAGGCTATTTGATGCACCAAACTCCGTTTTGCAGACACTGCAGCGCGGGAAAACCGCTGCTCGTCTGACTGAGCGATTTTGACTGGATCAGCGACCTGCGAAAATGCACTGCATTAGCGTGTAGGGCGTCAGATTAGTTTAGATGAGTGTTCTGCGAAATCTACAAAATGGAGTTTAGTGCGGTGGCGTTGGTTGTAGAGGAGCGCGAAACAGTTTCGGACGGATCGCGCAGCTGGTCATAGGAAGCGCGGACGATTTCGCGCGAGCAGGACTATCGGCCACAGGGGAGCGCAAAACGGCCCCGAGGGGACGGGGCCGTTGATTTTCGATGGTGCCCGAGGCGGGATTTGAACCCGCACACCTTTCGGCAACGGTTTTTGAGACCGTCGTGTCTGCCGTTCCACCACTCGGGCTCAGGGGCACCAGTGCAGTATAGCGGAAGGGTTCGCCAACGTCGAGGTGAAATCGGCGATGCTTAGGGAATTCCCCGAACTACGCCAAACCGCTGCGCCAAACCACTACGCCAAGCTGCTATGCCAAACCCGCCCACATCATGATCTTCGGCACGTAGCCCATGACGAAGATGAGGATAATGAGTGCGGGCAGCCCGAACGTGAGCCAGCCGCGACTCCAGCGCGGGAATTTCACGCCGTTGCCGGCGTCGGCCTCGGCGAGGAAGTTGTCCCAGCCCCAGCCCCTGCGCGACACGCAGAACACCACGTACAGGAGGCTACCCAGCGGCAGGAGGTTGTTCGACACGATGAAGTCCTCGATGGATTGAATGTCGCCGATGCCCGGAATGGTGATGCCGGCAAGCACGTTGAAGCCCAGGGCGCAGGGCAGGCTCAGCACGGTGACGAGCACGGTGGTGCGCGCGAGGGCGCGCTTGCGGTCGAGACCCCATTTCTCCATGGTGAAGGTGATGAGGTTCTCGAAGACGGCGATGATGGTGGAGAGCGCCGCGAAGCTCATGAACACGAAAAACAGCGTGCCCCACAGCTGCCCCAAAGGCATCTGGTTGAACACGTTGGGCAGGGTGACGAACACGAGCGAGGGGCCCTGGTCGGGGGCGACGGCGAAAGCGAAGCAGGCGGGGAAGATGATGAGGCCCGCGAGGATGGCCACGGCGGTGTCCAGGCCGCAGATGCGCAGGGCCTCGCCCGTGAGCGAGTTCTGCTTGCCGATACGGCTGCCGAAGACCTCCATGGCCGAGATGCCGAGCGACAGCGTGAAGAACGCCTGGCCCATGGCCGCATACACCGCGTCCCCGAAACCGGCCAGGCCGCCGGCGAACATCTTGCCGAAGTCGGGTACCAGGTAGAACTCCAGGCCCGCGTCGGCGCCGGGCAGCGTGACGGAGCGCACCACGAGCAGCGCCATGACGCCGAGCAAGGCGATCATCATCACTTTCGTGATACGCTCGACGCCCTTCTGCAGGCCCAGGCTGCAGACGAAAAAGCCGATGACCACCACGGCGAGCATCCAGCCCACCATCTCGGAGGGGTTGGCGAGCATGGTGCCGAAGACGCCAGCGACGCCATCGGGATCGAGTCCGACGAAGGTGCCCGTGGCCATTTTCGCCATGTAAGCGAGCATCCAGCCGCAGACGGTGGTGTAGAACATCATGAGTAGCATGCAGCCGATGTAAGCCCACCAGGAGAACCAGTGCCAGCGCCGCGAGGGCTGCAGGATGTCGAAGGCCTGGGCGGCCGAACGCTGGGAGGCGCGGCCGACGGCGAACTCCATGACCATGACGGGCAGTCCCAAGATGACGAGGAAGATGAGGTAAAGCACAATGAAGGCCGCCCCGCCGTACTCGCCGGCGATGTAGGGGAAGCGCCACACGTTGCCCAGGCCGATGGCGCAGCCGGCCGAAATGAGGATGAAGCCGAGGCGGCTCGCGAAGTGCTCGCGGGGCGCGGTGGCCGACGCGGGGGCGTTGGCGTTGCTGTCCGAGGCGCAAGCCGGGGAAGTGGAGGTGGTATCGGTGGCCATGGGAACCTTCCTGATGCGGGATTTCCAAGCGTTTTGAACGAAATTGCAGCGTCATTGTAGCGGAAGATAAGCGGGAGGGTCATGGTGATGCGAGGCAGCTTTGGCAACGGCTCTGTGTCTGGTGGGGGAGGCGACCGTGCGGCTTAAAGCGGCGCCCTCATAATGCAGTCATGAACGATGTGCTCACATACTTGCAAACTCAACTTGCCCCTTTCGACGAGGTGCCCTTCAACGCCGTGGACTCGGCGCTGCTCGCGCAGTTCTGTATGGTGCGCGGCGAGGGGATTATGCCGCAGGTGTACAGCGGGGAGGCTTCGGAAACTGCGTCTTCGAAGGCACGTGAGGGCTGCGGGCCTTTAAGCGAGCTGCGCGGTCTGCTCGGGCGGCTGCGCAGGCATGCGAGCGAGCGTGCTGCGGAGCCTTCTGCGGCAGCCGAGCGCGATCGGGCGGAAGTGGCGCAGGATGCGAAGGCCCCCGTGGCTCCCGTACGGTTCGTCGATCTCATGCGAGCCGAGTTGTTTCCTGCGATGTTTTCCGGTATGCACGCAGCGCAGATGAAGCAGCAGCTGTTCTGGATGGCCGCGAGTCCGCGTTTTCGGGACGTGCTCATCTACGATCATGCGGCCGCATTCGACGAGGTGCGTGATTTGCAGTTCGCCGCCACAACCTACGTGTGCCCCGGGCGCTTCGCTTACGTGGGCTTTCGCGGCACCGACACGACGCTCACCGGGTGGCGCGAGGACTTCAACATGGCCTATCAGGCGCCGGTCGAGGCCCAGGCGCTGGCGGCCCGCTATCTGGCGGCGGTGGCCGCTGATCCGCGACTGCCCGAGGCCCTCATTTTGGGCGGCCATTCCAAGGGCGGCAACCTGGCCGAGTACGCGGCGCTCGCGGCGGCGCCGGAGGTGCAAGGCCGCATTGCTCACCTGTACAACCACGACGGCCCCGGATTCAAGGCCGGTTTGTTCACGGCGACCGACTACGCGCCGCTTGCGGGCCGCATGACCAAGCAGGTGCCGGCCGATTCCATGGTGGGCATCCTCATGGAATCGGCGATGCCGACAAACGTGGTGCAGGCCACGGGCCGCGGCTTCGAGCAGCACTCGGTGTTCCACTGGGTCGTGGAAGGCGCGGATGGGGCGCCGGGGCCACGCGATGCAGAACGTGCGCGCGATGCGGGCGAGGTGCGGGATGCAGACGGGATGCGCGAGGCACCAAGGGCCTTCGCCACGCTCCCCGAGCTTCCCGAGCGCACGCAGCGTCGCGCCGAGGCGCTGGATCGCTGGCTCGCCTCGCTGGATGGCAGCGAGCGCGAGGCCATGGTGAACGCGCTGTTCGCCGCTTTGAAGGCGGCCGGCATCACTGATGCCTCCCAACTCTTCGAGGGCGGCCGCGAGTGGGCGATTTTGCGCGACGGCGTGATGGGAACGCCTGCGGAGGACCGCACGATCATGCTGAATGCCCTGCGCGGGCTCACGCGCGCCTTCAGCGACGTCACCGCCGAGCGCAACAGCGCCCGTCGTGCCGAGCAGCGCCGCGCCAAGGGCGCCTGACCGATGCTCCTGCGGCGCCGTGTCCTGCCGAGTCTGTCAACGCTTCCGTAGGGGCGGACTTTAGTCCGCCCTCATCGGCTGAGATGACGGTGCATTCTAAATCCAATGCACGCGCGTCTCGTCGTAGCGCGTGGGGCCTTTGGGCTCCGGTTTGTGCTCGGGATGGCCCACGGCGATGAGCGCGAAGGGCGTAACGCCGCGCGGGCTTCCCAGAGCCACATCAACGGCGGCCATGCGATCCTTCTCCGGCGCGATGCCGAGCCACACGGCGCCTAGGCCCAGGTTGGCGGCCTCGATGAGGATGTTCTCCACGGAAGCGCTCATGTCGTAGGAGGCGTCTTGCGGCGCGCGCAGGCCCTCGGTGCGCTGGCACGCCACAATGACGCAGGGGGCGAGTTTGGCCGGCGTGCCGTAGGGGCTTGAAGCGGCCAGAGCCAGACGCGTGGTCTCGTCCCGCGCGATGTAGAATTCCCAGGGCTGCTGGTTCACGGCGGAGGGGGCGGCCATGGCGGCACGCATCAGCTTCTCGATATCTCGGATGTCCACCGGCTCGTCGGTGTACTGACGGACGCTGCTGCGCAGGTAAATGGCATTCATAGGGCTTGGCCTCGATCCTGAACGTGCGGCGCAAGGCCTCGCGTCAACGGCGAGCCCCAGAGCCTCAAGGGACGAGCGGAAATGGGCATGAGGGTGGGTGCCGCTTCCCGCGATTGCCTTCACCTTAGCAAGCTGGTTTCGTTGCCAGGGTGTGAACAGTTCCTTATTACGGTTCCGCCAACCCGCCGCAATAAAACCGACAAGAAGCCGGTGCCCTACAGGTCGCGCTGGTAGAGGTCCTCGTAGGTCTCGCGGCGGGTGACCACGCGCGATGCGCCGTCGCGCACGAACACCACGGCCGGGCGGGGCTGTCCGTTGTAGTTGCTGGCCATGGTCATGTTGTAGGCACCGGTGCCGAACATGCACACGATGTCGCCGAGGTCGGCCTTCTGCAGGGGCATGTCGATGACCACGGCGTCGCCGCTCTCGCAGTGCTTGCCGCACAGCGTGACGATTTCCTCGCGGGGTTGCCCGGCTTTGTTGGCGATGGTGGGCTCGTAGTCGGCGTGGTAGAGCGCCGTGCGGATATTGTCGGACATGCCGCCGTCGATGGCCACGTACTTGCGGATGCCCGGCAGCGTCTTCAAGATGCCCACGGTGTACAGCGTGACGCCGGCCGGGGCCACCAGCGAGCGGCCCGGCTCCACCAGAAGGCGCGGCAACGGCAGGTTGTGCAGCGCGCACAAATCGCGCACCGCCGAGCAGGTGACCTCGGCGAAGTCGTCGATGGAAGAGGGCTGATGCTCGGCCAAATACGCGATGCCCAAGCCGCCGCCCAAGTCCAGCTCGGTGATCTCGTGGCCGTAGGTGTCGCGGATGCGGGCCATGAACTCCACCATGACCGCCGCCGCCTCGCGGAAGGAGTGCAGCGCGAAGATCTGCGAGCCGATGTGGCAGTGCAGGCCCACCAGGCGCACGTTCTCGGCGGCCAGCACGTCGCCGACGCACTTGAAGGCGAAGTCCTCGCGCATGGTGAAGCCGAACTTCGAGTCCTCGCAACCGGTGCGGATGTACTCGTGGGTGTCGGCCTCTACGCCGGGGGTGATGCGCATGTACACGTCCTGCACCACGCCGAGGCGCCCGGCGATCTCGTTCACGCGGGCCAGCTCGATGCGGCTGTCCAGCACGATGCGTCCCACACCGGCGGAGATGGCCTCTTCCAGTTCGCGGGGCGTCTTGTTGTTGCCGTGGACGAACACGCGCTCCATGGGGAAGTCCACCGAGCGGGCGCAGGCCAGCTCGCCGCCGCCGGACACATCCAGGCACAGCCCCTCGGCCTCGGCGATGCGCAGCACTTCCTTGTTCAGAAACGCCTTCGACGCGTAGATGATGTCGGAGTTCTCGTAGCGGCTGCGGAAGGCCTCGCGGTAAGTTTCCATGCGGTGGCGCAGGTCGGCCTCGTCGAACACGTAGAGCGCGGTGCCCTCCTTGCGAGCCAGCTCCACCATGTCGACGCCGCCGATGAACAGGTGGTCGTCGCGCACCTCGGCGGTCTCGGGCAGCACGGCGCCCAGCTCCATGGTGGTGCGCATATCGGGCTTCTTCGTCAGGTCTGAGGCGGGCAAGCTCATGGCCGTGTCCTTTCTCGGCGTGTTGCAGCGCCGCGTTGCGGCGGCGCAGGTCTCTCATGGTCTGGCGCCTATGGTAACAAGGCTCTGTTTCAAGCGCTTAAAATCGGCGGCCTTCCGTGTGATAATTGGGAGGGAATGGCGGCGTGCGGCCGAGGTTCCAGCTCCTGTGGTATATTCTCGGCGACAGATAATGTCGAGCGAAATGCTCTACTTTGGAAAGCTCCGAACGAAAGGACGCGAGATGGCTAAGACCGAACCTTCCGTTGATCAGTGGCTGCGCGAGGCTAAGGCTGATCCGGCGGCGGCCCAGTGCGGCATGTTCCTCACCCACAACGGCGTGGTGCGTATCACCCCGAAGGCCCAGGTGCGCGAAGGCGTGGAAGGCTTGGGCGAGGTGGTGGCCGTCGAGTTCTCCTATGATGCGGAGGGTCTGGCCGCCGCCGAGGCCGAGGCGCTCACCTGGCCCGGCGTCTACTATGTGCGCACCTGGCTGAACGAGGGGCGCTGCGAGGTGGGCGATTCGCTCATGTACGTGCTCATCGGCGCCGATATCCGCCCCAACTGCATCGACGCGCTGCAGAAGCTCGTGGGGCATATCAAGAATGACCTGGTGGTTGAGAAAGAGATCTTCGCGTAGAAGCTGATGGTGGAGCGGGGAGAGGGCGGTTTCCCAGCCCGCTGCGCGCTTTATCCCCTTCCGAATGCGGCAAAAGAAACAGCGAAAGGAACGCACATAAGTCGGTATTATCCCGACATCGTTGCTGCTGACGTGGAAGCTGTTTCTTAATGGCCGCGTTCTTCAGGGGGCGCGCAGAGGTCTGGGAAACCGCCCTCTCCCCGCTCTGATGCACGACTTCCTTCGCGGTGCTTGTATAATCGTCCGATCACAGAGAACTTTCGCGCTCGGGAGAGGACGTAACATGGCAGTGAAAATCGGCTTGGTGGGCACCGGCACCGTTGGCGGTGGGTGCATCGACATCATCCAGAAGCACAAGGACGACTTCCTGCGCCACTTCGGCGTGGATATCGAACTGGCGCGCGTGTGCTCGCTGTCGCCGGCCGAGGCCGAGGCCCACGGGGTCGGCCACCTGTTCACCGACAACTTCAACAACATCATCAACGATCCCGAGATCGATATCGTGGTGGAGCTCATCGGTGGCACCACCATCGCCCGCACGGTCGTGCTGAACGCACTCGCTGCCGGCAAGAACGTGGTTACGGCCAACAAGGCACTCATGGCCACCCACGGCAAGGAGGTTATGGAAGCCGCCGAGGCTGCTGGCAAGGAACTGGCCTTCGAAGCGTCCGTGGGCGGCGGCATCCCCATCATTGATCCGCTGAAGCACTCGCTCATCGCCAACGAAATCACCTCGGTCATGGGCATTGTGAACGGCACCACCAACTACATGCTCACCCGCATGGCCGACAACGGCCTGTCCTACGAGGATGCCCTGCATGAGGCGCAGCAGAAGGGCTTCGCCGAGGCCGACCCCACGGCGGACGTGGGCGGGTTCGACGCGGCGGCGAAGATCGCCATCTTGGCTTCCATCGCCTTCAACTCGCGCGTGACCTTGGACGATGTCTTTACCGACGGCATCACGAATATCTCGCCGGTGGATATCGAGGCTGCTCGCGACATGGGCTACGTCATCAAGCTTCTGGCCATCGCCCATCGCCGCGAGGATGGGGTCGATGTACGCGTGCATCCCACCATGATCCCGACGAACCACCAGCTGGCCACCGTGAACGGCGTGTTCAACGCCATTTACGTGGTGGGCGACTTTGTGGGCGAGACCATGTTCTTCGGCGAGGGCGCCGGCGCGGGTGCCGCGGCTAGTGCCGTCATGGGCGACGTGCTGGAAGTTGCGCGCCACATTCAGCAGGGCGTGGCTCCCATTGTGGGCTGCGCCTGCACCGATGACCTGCCCATCCTGCCCATGGACGAGCTGGTCATGCGCTATTACCTGCGTTTCTCGGTGACCGACCGTCCGGGCGTTCTGGAAACCATGGCCGGTGTGTTCGCGCGTCACAACATCTCGGTGAAGTCCATCGTGCAGCGCGGCCGCTCCGGCGCCGAGCGCGTCGACCAGGTAGTGGTCACCCACCGCTGCCGCGAGCGCGACATCCGCGAGGCTCTGGAAGAGGCCCTGGCCCTGGACAACGTGGTGCTGGACACGCCTTCCGTCATCCGCGTGGAGGAATAAGTGATCGGCACCATTTTCGATTGCGATGGGACGCTGGTGGATTCCATGGGAGCGTGGCATGAGGTGGATCGCACCCTGGCGGCCGAGGCCGGCATCACGCTGACCGAGGCCGACGCCGAAGCCATCACCACCATGTCGCTGCCCGAGGCCAGCGCCTATTTACATGAGCAATGCGGTCTCGGCGAGAGCAACGAGGCGGTGCTCGAGATGATCTTCGACCGCATGCGCGCCTTCTACGCCAACGAAGTGGAGGCTCGTCCGGGCGCGCTGGCCTTCGTGCAGGCCCTGCACGAGCGTGGCGTGCCCATGGCGGTAGCCTCGTCCACGCCGGCCGACATGCTGGCCACGTGCGTGGAACGCTGTGGGTTCGCCCCCTACATGAAGACCGTCGTGTCTGTGGACGACCTGCAGACGAGCAAACGCGAACCGGCTGTTTACGACCACGCCCGCAGCTTCCTCGGCACTGATCGCGCCCACACCTGGGCTTTCGAAGATGCCGCCTACGCCCTGGACACCCTGCGCGCGGCCGGCTACCGCACTGGCGCCATCTACGACAACGACATCTCCGGCACCCGCGACCAGCTCTTCGAGCGCGCCGACTTCCTCATCGCCTCATGGGAGGATCTCGACCCCGACATCTTTCTCGCCAAGGCCGGCGCTTAAACGGCAAAACCGTAAGATACGCGCAACGGCAGCGTAAGTGGATGCTGCCATGATGGAACCATCGAAATTGGGGGATGCGGAACCGCCGAAAGGCTCAATTGGGAGCACATCGCCCAGCCCGTGTCCCGCCCGAGCGAAAGGAGCCCATCATGATCACCACGCTCTGCGCCGTCGCCCTGCTCGCCGTCGCCGTCTTCGTCCTCGCCGGCTGCATTGCCACCGCGGCTTTGTAGAACCAGCTTGCTTTCTTGGCTTGCGGCGAACTCCGTGCCGGAGGATGGTTCCTCCGGCACGCCGGTCTATGAAGTACCAGTTCAGCGATCCTTTGTTAAGCATCGTTGCTTGCGCATGCGGAGCTTTCTTGTTACGGTGAAGCGGTGAGAACGTTTCCGAGAAGGGCTGGCGCCATGCTGAAGGACACCATCAAGAAGCTGCGCACTGAGCAGGGATTGAGTCAGGACGAGTTGGCCGAGCGCATCCACGTGGTGCGCCAGACCGTCTCGAAGTGGGAGCGTGGCACCTCGGTTCCCGACGCCGATTCGCTTGTGGCCCTGGCCCGCGCCCTCGGAGTGAGCGCCGCTGAACTGCTGGGGGAGAGTGCGATGGCGGAGAAAAAGCCGGACGACCTTGCGTGGGAGACCTCTCTTCTTGATGAGCGCATTACCAGTGAGTCGCAACGGCTCGATCGCCTCGTGCGCTCCCTCAAATGGGTGTTCGTCGGCGCGGCGGCTATGGCGCTGGCCTTCGGACTTTTCGTCTGGCTGCCAAACCAGCAGTTCTCATACGTGATATGGTGGGACAGCGTGGCCGACGACCCGGATTACTGCAAGATCGTTTATCGCCTCGATGGCGAGGAGAAGTCGATGCGACTTTTCCTGGATCCCGAGGATCATGAGTGTGTTATTGGCTGCGCTGGGGAGCCGGGTATGGCGGAGGCCATGGATGCAGCGGAGCTTCTCAAGAAGCCGGGCGGCCTGGATGCGCTGTCCGAACGCGCGAATCAAGCCATAGAGGCGATGGGCGGCACCGTGCTTCGCCACGAGCTATGGCTCCCCGCCGCCAGTCGCGAAGACGATGATCCTACCAATGACGATGTGCCTTACTCAGTTTGCTTCTACGCCGATTCCGACGACCAAGATATCCCATGGCTATGATCTGGGCTTTTGCAGTTTCCGAAGTTGAAGGTGCATTGCGCTACAGACAACGGCACCCCGCGAAATCGTGACAGGTGCTGACGCCGTCGAATGAGGAATCGTAGCTGCGGGCTGGTGGTACCAGGTGCTGTCGAGGACAATGGGAAGGCTGAGGCTAGGTGCTCTGCTAGATGAGTTTCCAGGGGGCTGGCCGAACGAGTCCCCGAGATTCGCTGATATGCCGTTAATAATCTAGCTAAGACTCCGAGATCGTCTCTACGGAGGTGACGGTGCCGCCGTGGTCTTCTATGTAGGCGCAGACGGCCTCTTCGAATTCGCTGGCGCTGCCTGGGATGTTGTAGAACTGCTGGGCGTTCACGGCGCCGGCTATGGCGGGGGAGCCGGTGCAGCCGATGGCTGTCGTGGGGTCGTAGGCGTCTAGGTCGATGACGAACTGGCTTGCCTGGCCGTTGAGCTCGTAGTCTATGATAGTACGGTTGATCGCCGCTTCTTGGATCGCTATGGAACCCGAGAGCCCTGGTATGGCGTAGAAGGCGACGGCCAGCACAAGGCCCTCCTTGTCGCCGATGATCTCATTCTCCTTTCAACCGTAGCGATTGCCGCCCGATCAGGCAAGCAACTGAAACTAACACGGCGGTTTCTGTGCGATACTGTGGCACAGAGTGCGATAAGGTTCGGCCGTGGTCGCAGTTGCAGGCTCGGAAAGGGGCGATGGTGCTGGCGGATTGGTGGGACAGGGTCGCCGGGCGCGCGGGGAAGCGCGAGGTGTTTCCTTCTCGGTTCGGGGAGGCGGCGGTGTATGCGATGCCGGCGGAGGACGGATCGCTTGTGCGCATGTTGAACGTGGGCGGGGTGCTGCAGTCGGCGACCTATCTGGACGAGCGTTGGGCGACGTGCCCCTTTGCGTACCTGCGATCCTTCGACCACCTCTTCGAGGCGGCGCTTTCCGAGGCGCCGGATCCGCTGGTCGTAAACCGCGTGCTCATGCTCGGCGGCGCTGGGTTCGCCTATCCCAAGCAGCTGCTGCTGGAGCATCCGGGCGTTGCGCTGGACGTGGTGGAAATCGATCCGGCCATGGTGCAAATCGCCCGGGAACGTTTCTTCCTTGATCGTCTGGAGATGCAGCTGGCTGCCGAGGGCCGCGCCGACGATCTGCGCATCTTCGTGGAAGACGGCGAGGCGTTCCTGCGGCGGTCGGACGGCGCCCCCTACGATGCCATCATCAACGACGTTTTCGTCGGGCGCGAGGCGGTGCCGTTCTTCGCCAGCGACGAGGGCATTGCTTGCGCCCGCGCGCACTTGACGCCGGGCGGCCTACTCATGGCTAACTGTGTCGTGGAATACACTGGCGACGCCATGTACCGCCTCTTCTCCCAGGTGGAGCGCCTGCGCGGTCACTTCGCCAACGTGTACGTCATCGACGCCTCTGACGACGAGTTCGGCGGCGCCGACAACTACCTCCTCATAGCCACCGACGGTTCCTACCCCTTCACGGGCGTCATCCCCTACGGGGATTAGGGGGCATTGCGCGATGGCGCTGCGAACTGTCGCAAATTTTGCGATAGTTGATTTCGGCGAGTCTTCCAGCTTTTTCTTAAGTGTGTTGACTATGGGCTACCGACAGTCTTGACGTCGCAGTCGAAAGGAAGGACATCTACGAGCGGTCTCTCTTAAAGTTAGAGCTTGGATAATGTCAGCGCGTGCTATTTCTAGCAAGGATCGCTTTTAGCTTTCGAGGCGGCAGGCGAGGTCGGCGCGGCGGTTGATGCCGAGCTTTCGATAGAGGTTGCGCACGTGGGTTTTCACGGTGTTGGGCGAGACGACGAGCTCCTCGGCGATTTGCGGTGCCGTGCGCCCTTCAACGAGGAGGCGCAGCACATCCTCTTCGCGGCGGGTGAGGTCGTAGGTGCGGGCGGCCTTGGCGCAGAGGGCTTCGATATCAGGCTCTTGCGGCACCTCCGGGTCGGCCAGCTGCGAGTCAGCGTAGCCGCTTTTCGCCAGTTGCAAACGCTCTGCTTCGCGCTTCATGGCGGCTTCGCGCCAGTAACGACTTAGGAAAAAGGAGGCCAGTGCGGTTGCTGCCAGCAGCGCCGCTGAGGCGATCGCGGCCGTTTTGGATGCTCAAGCAGCGCTGTATCCTCTTGGTGGCGATGACTTCATAGTGGGCCTTGCCGGCGGGTATGACACGCTGATGCCGGGTGAGACGCGCGTAATCCGCTACGCCTTCGTCATTTACCGTAACAGCTTCGCCGAGCAGGACGGCATCGATAATGCCGATCTTTCGGCCATGGAAGTTGCGTATCTCGATTGCAGCCCGTGGCGCGTTATCGCCCTGAAGCTGGCGAACGCTCGCGATGCCGCCCAAGTGCACCCGCGCAACGCCTACACCGACGGGATCCTCGGGCGCTAGATTGGCGAGGCGCCTGGTCGACGTTCTTGTCCCGCGCGTTTCTTCGTAGCCCTCTTTCGCGGTCGAGGCGTTCTCTGGTTCGTGCTGCTTTTGTGGAAGGTGGGTGGGGCGTGCAACAAAGCGGGCTTCCCAAACGTCTAGTAGATAGAGAATCAGAGCAGAACGAGCGCGAGGAGGCTGACGTGCACAAGTTGAGCGACATTATGGCCGTTATGGGGCTGGCCGTCGTGTTCGTGGGCATTGCGATGTTCATCGCCTGCTGGGGGTAGGCCGCCGGCCGCTTGTTTCCCGTAACCGCTGCATAACGAGGGCTTATCGGGTTGGCAGACGTTGCGTCAGCTGGTCATGGTTTCACAGAGCGCCCCTTTACACTGGATGCCGAGACATGCGTTCAGGGAAAAGGAGGCCGGCCATGGGAGATGAAAAACGCCATGTAGATCACCTGGAAGAGGCCGCGCACAAGGCCGAGGCCGACCTGCGGGACGACCTTGAGAAGGCCGTGGAATTCGAGAAGGCCGACGTGGCTGAAACTCATCGCGAGTGGCACGACCAGCTACATAACGATCATGCCGAGCTGGTGGCCGACGTTGCTCGCGACAAAGAAGAGATCCGCGAGGCCTTAGACGACGCGCGCCACCCCGAGCGCATCGTGCATGCGGCCGAGGAAAAGCTCGCCCACGCCGCCGACGAGGCCCGCGATGTCGTGCGCGCCGTGGAGCACCCGAGCGTCATTGTCGATGACGCTAAGGAGGCTCTGGCCGAGAAAAAGCACGCCCTTGATGAGACCGCGGCCACTATCGCTGCCGAATTCGCCAGCCCCGCCGACAAGAAGCGTCTGCCAGTGGTGCTGCGCGTGTTCGGCGTGCTGCTCATTATCGGCTCGGGCGTCGCGCTGCCGGTCATCGCGAAGACCATGTATCAAGCTGTGACCATGTTCGACTCTGCGGCTATGCGCGGCGAGGGCATCTCCACCATCGTGGTTACCTTCGTGAATCTGGCCGTGCTGGTGGCCCTCGCCGTCACGCTCATTGTGTTCGGCGTGCGCCTCATCCGCAACCAGCGGCGCTGGGCGGCGCTGCTCTCCTACGGGTTGTACGTGCTTCTTCTGGCCGGGGCTCTGTGCTCCATCATGCTGGCCGGCATTGGCTACGAGCTTATTCCCTACGGCGTCGGTTTCGCAGTCACGGTGGCGCTGCAGAGCTACCTTGACCCCTCGCTGCTCGAAGAACGTCGCGCCCATCGCAAGGCCCGCGAGGCCGAGGAGCACGCGGAGGGGGAGGCCGGGACGCTCGGTCGCGACCCCTCGGGCAAGGGCTACATCACGCTGAACTTCTTCAACCTGTTCTGGATCTTCGTCGTGGCCAGCGTGCTGGGGCTGCTCATGGAGGAGATCGTCCACTTTCTGTTCGTGGTGCCAGGCCAATGGCAAGACCGCGCGGGGCTGCTGTTCGGCCCGTTCTCGCCTATCTATGGCTGCGGCGCGGTACTTATGACCATCTTCCTCAACCGCTTCCACAAAAGCAATTGGCTCGTCATCTTTCTGGTGGCGGCGGTCATCGGTGGTGCCTTCGAGGCGTTCGTGAGCCTGTTCATGCAGTACGCGTTTGGCGCGGTGGCCTGGGATTACTCCAACATGCCCGGATCGTTGTTCGGCGGCCGCACGTGCCTGCCGTTCATGGCCTGCTGGGGGCTGCTCGGCGTGGTGTGGATAAAGCTGCTGTTGCCGTTCATGCTGCGGCTCGTGAATTTCATTCCGTGGAACTGGCGTTATATGCTTACCACTGTGGCCGCCTGCTTCATGTTGGTGGATGCCGTCATGACCCTGCAGGCCCTCGACTGCTGGTATATGCGCCTGTCCCACGACCCGGTGGACACGCCTCTCCAGCAGTTCTACGATCACGAGTTCGGCGACGCCTACATGGCCGATCGCTTCCAATCGATGACTATCGTGCCCTCGGACGCGGTGCGCGGGTAGAAGGGGGACGATGCGGGGCCGGTTGTGCATCGGCCGCGACAACGAAGCGGGCGGCACGCGCTTGGCGGCCGCCCGTTTCGTTTGCAGGGCGCAGGGAGGGAAGGCGCCCTATCGAGATAGGTGAGTGCGAGGGTTCGCTACTGCTTGGCGCCCAGCACCTGGCCGATGGTGTAGCCCATCAGGCAGTTGCGCGTGTGCGAGAGGCAGTTCAGGTGGTGCGGATAGGTGTTGTAGAACATGCCGCCGGACACGATGCCTGCCGCGAACAGGCCCTCGATGGGCTGGCGATCCTTGTCGAGCACGCGGCACTCGGTGTCGACGATGAGACCGCCCGTGGTGCACAGGCCGTCGGCGTACTCCTTGGTGGCGTAGAAGGGCGGCTGGTCGATGGTCATCATCATGGTGCCGGGCATGTCGAAGTCGGTATCGGCGCCGGCGGCGCACATCTCGTTCCAGTGGTTGATGGTCTCCACGAAGGTGTCGGCGGGCACTTCCATGAGCTCGGCCAGCTCTTCCAGGGTGTCGGCCTTGAAGGCGTTCTCGCTCTGGGCAGCAGCTACCCACTGCTCCTTGGGCCCGTAGCAGGAAGAACTTGGCGTCCAAATCTTGTCGATCTTGGTATCCAGGGCGCTGTCGACGATGTAGAAGTCGTAGGTGCCGGGCTGGTACTGGATGGCCATGGCCAGCTGGCCGTAGGGGTCGTACTCGGGAGTGAACCTCTTACCGAGTTTGTTCACTCGCACGAAGGGCATGAGCTGCTCGGGATCGAGCATGATGGACTGCGGGAACTCATCCTCGGCAGCGCCGACGGCCACGCCCATCTGAAGGCCGTCGCCGGTGTTGCCGAAGGCGCCAGTGAGCCAGCGGCCCGGCACGCCACGGGGGCGGCAGCGCTCTTTCAGCATCTGCTGGTTGAACTCGTAGCCGCCGGTGGCCAGCACGACGCCCTTGGCACAGTTGTACTGCTCGTACCCATCGGCGCTCTTCACGATGACGCCGGTCACGGAGCCCGCATCATCGGTCACCAGCTGGCAGGCCGGGGTCTCGTAGCGGATCTCGACGCCGGCCTCGGTGAGAATGCCGGCGAGGGTATCGGCCAGCTCACCGGGAGGATAAGGGAGATTCAGCGAGGTGTTCCACGAGCGGCTGAGCGCCGTGGAGTCGTACTGCTCGCGGAAGTCGGGGAAGTCGCCGGCGGCGAAGGTGAGGGGGTAGTCGTTGAAGTCTTGGTTGTCGAAGTGGCTGATGTACCAGTTCACGGCTTCGCCGTTCTTTTCGAGGTAGTGTTGGTACAGCGTCATGTCCGCCTGGAACGAGCAGCCGATCATGGCGTCGGACATCCACTCGGTGGTGTCGTACTCCATGCCCCAGAACTTGTGCAGCTCGGAGTTGGTGCCGCCGATGGTGGCCGAGTTGTAGTTGCCGCGATTCTGCTTCTCTACGGCCACGGTTTTCAAGCCCTGCTCGGCGCAGGCCAAAGCGGCGGCGTCGCCGGCCGGTCCCAGGCCGCAGACGACGACGTCCACGTCGTGGGTGGCGACGATCTCATCGGTGGCGATGGGCTCCGCCACAAAAGCGACCACTCCCTCGCCAGCCGAGCCCACTTCCACTTCCTCCACCACGGGCCAGACGGCCTTGGCGGGATCGGTGGTCTGCATGGCGCCGCCGGTCGCCGCATCGTCGGCGGCGATGGTCTCGCCCGCGACTTCGGCCTGGGTCTTGGGCGCGCAGCCCGCAAGGCCTGCGAGGGCGGCGGCCCCGGCGGCGATGGCCGCGCCGGAGAGGAAGCCGCGCCGGCTCACGAAAGGCGCCGCGGCGGGGTTCGAGCTGCCCGTGGGGTACGGGGCGGACGGGGTGCTGGGTTGGGTGCATTCGGTCATGATGTTCCCTCCATCGTGTCTCTCGGCGTCGGGTGCCGGCCCTTTGCCGGAGCCTCAACGCGGTGGCCCTATCTTTGCTCGCCAGGTGCGCTAACCCCATCTACCGAAACGGTAGATATTTGAGAAAACGCAGGTCAAAGCCATGTCGTCTCCCGTGGTTGTTCGTGATGGCCGCGCTGATCTGTGCGATACTTACTCCAGTTCAAGAGAGGAGCGTGTGGTGGCTGGGGCTGTGCTAAATGAACGAGAAGGTGCCGAGGCGGTGCGGGGCGCCCGCCGCGTGGGCTGGGGCCGGGCGGTGTTCGGCTCGGCCTGCCTGTGGGCTTGGGGGTTTCTGGCGTATCTGAGCCCTGTGCTCATTCCCGCCGAGCGACCGGTCGGCGGCGTCGGCATCGAAGTCGGTTTCTTCGTCTCCCAAGGTGCGGTGGTGGTTGCCGCTGTGGCCATCGTCCTCGCTTTGCGGAAGCGCTCCGTTGCGGTGGGGCGCGGCGTGCTGCTGGTGTGCGCCTCGCTGCTCGCGCTGGCGAGCGCGCTGCTTCCGCTGACGGTGGCGATCGACGCGCCATGGCCCCTCGTCGGCTGCGGGGCGATATGCGGGGTTGCGGGAACGCTGCTCGGCTGCGCCTGGGGCGCCCGCTACTCCTTGGAGTCAAGGGATGTGTCGGCAGTCGTCATGGTCTCGTTCCTCTTGGCCTATGGGATCTATTTCGCAATTCTCTTGCTTTACGTCGCAACGCCCTTTGTCGTGGCGGCCCAGGTCGTTGTTGTCTTTCTGCCCATAGCTTCCTGGGGCCTCTGGTTCTGGGATGCCTCGGCACGTTCGGGACTTGCTCCCGAGGTGTTCCCCTCCTCTGCTCTCTCCACCGACATAGCGGGTTTGCCGGGTTCCTCGGGGAAGGCTCCCGGCGAGGTGACGGCCGGTTCGCGCGAGCTGCATGCGCTCCCGTGGCGCTCGCTGGGGGTGATTGCCGTGGCGGCCCTTGTGGGCAACGTGATGGCCTCGGTCATCATGGGCACTTCCTACGAGGGGGCCGACAGCCTTTACCCGGGCGGCATCGCTCTTTGCGCCTGCATCGCCACCATGGCGCTCGTGCCCCTGACGGCTGAGCGGGCGGCCTTCTCCGTAGCGCAGCTGTATCGCATCACCGTCACCTTCAGCGTCGTGGGTCTTGTGGCCATTCTGGTGCTCGGCGCGGCGGCGGTGCCGGTCGGAGGGGCGCTCGTTCAGGGCTGCACGCTGTTCTTCCAGCCGCTCGTCTATGTGGTGGTGACGCGCAGCACCCGTCTTCAGGGCCTGTCCCCCTTGGTGGCCTTCGGTGTGGGCCAAGCGCTGATCAGCGCCGTGGTGCTCGCGGGGAACCTCGTCGGCAAGCTGCTGTTTCAGATGGCGGGAGAGACGCCCTTGCTACTGTCTGCCGTATGCGGCGCCGGTGTGCTCGCGCTGTTCTTCATGGTGGTGGCCCGAGCCGCGCAGGTGGGGGAAGAGGGGAACGAGGAGAAAGACGGCGGTACGGAAGAAATGGAAGCCGAAACGAGAGGCGCCGATCGGGTTAATGATGCTGCTGCCGGACGCGGCTCTTCTGGTGTTGCGGCAGGAGAACGGCTCTTTGAGGACGGCGGCACCACCGAGGCTGCAACGCTGCCGAATGGTGATTTTGCCGCTGGCGTCGGAGCGCAGGGAGAAGATTCCGCCGCTGTTTTTGCACGGGCTGCAGGACTAACGGCCCGCGAGACGGAGATCCTGGCACTTCTGGTGCGCGGTCGCACCCTTCCTTACATCGCCAACGAGCTGTTCGTGACCACGGGCACCGTGAAGACCCACGTGCGCCACATCTACGAGAAGGCCCTGGTCAACAACCGACAGGAACTCCTCGACAAGGTGGAGGCCCGCTAGACACATCTCCCGAAATCAGGCGGTCGCGACCTTCTTTGGGCGGCCAGCGGTTCGGGGGCTATTGAAATAGTCTATGACATCGTCGGCTGACACAAGGCGGGCGCTGCCAACTTTCTCGGTTCTCAGAATGCCGTCGCGAATCATGGCGTGTATGCGCGAGGTGCTGACATCGAGGATATCCGCCGCTTCTTTGACGGTCATGGTGGTGAGGGAAGGCGTGTCGGCATCGCATTCCACGGCAACGGCGATGGCCTTGCCGTTTGCGGGGGCGGGATGGTCCATCCGCGGCTCCGGCAAGGGCCGTCCTTCGCGAAGCGCTTGGGAGATCCAGAGGGTCAGCAGATCTTGCGCCATGAAAGCCGCATCGAACAGAGTGTCCCCCTGGGTGCAGATACCCAGGTCGGGAAACTCAGCTTCCCACCCGCCGCTCCACGGGGTGAGGATGGCTTCGTAGAGAAACTTCATAGGTCGCTTCCTCTCTATTGGGTGAAGTATTAGAGAAGCCCTAGCTTTTCTTTGATGGCTCGCTCGACCCCTGGCGAAAGATCTCCGGGATGCCGGGGGATAGGGAACTCTTCGCCAGCCGCGTTCGCGAAAATGTCGTGTCTCGCTCCGTGCCTGACGAAGCGTCCGCCCATTTTCTTGGTAAGTCGTATCGCTTCTCTAGCTGTCATGGGCATGTCTCTCGACCTCCTGCATGGCACAATTTATTGTAACAATTAGTAACAATAAATGCAAGCACTGCCGTCTTCTCAAAGCGAATTATAGCAAACAAATGTTCTTAGAACAATAGTTCATTTCAGGATAATCGAGGGGGTCTCGGCAGAAGGCTCTCGGATTTTCCGATGGCGTTTGCTGGGGACTTCCTATAACGGGGGTGCTCCGGGTGCTTCTATAATAGGCGAGCGAAAAAATGCGAGACCAAAAGGAGCCCTGAATGAGCGAGCGGATTGGAACGACCTGCGTGCAAGGCGGGTGGCGGCCCGGCGACGGCGAGCCGCGCCAAGTGCCCATCTACCAGAACACCACCTGGAAGTACGACACGAGCGAGCATATGGGGCGCCTGTTCGATCTGGAGGAGTCCGGCTACTTCTACACGCGCCTGGCGAACCCCACCAACGATGCGGTGGCGGCGAAGATCGCGGAGTTGGAAGGCGGATGTGCGGCCATGCTCACCTCATCGGGCCAGGCGGCGAACTTCTTCGCGGTGTTCAACATCGCCGGGGCGGGCGATCACGTGGTGGCCTCCTCGGCCATCTACGGGGGCACCTACAACCTGCTCGCCCACACCATGGGCCGCATGGGGCTTGAATGCACGTTCGTCGATCCGCACTGCACCGACGAGGAGCTTAAAGCCGCTTTCCGGCCCAACACGAAGTGCGTCTTCGGCGAGACCATCGCAAACCCGGCGCTGGCCGTGCTCGACATCGAGCGCTTCGCGGCGGCGGCCCACGGCCACGGGGTGCCGCTCATCGTGGACAACACCTTCCCCACGCCGGTGCTGTGCCGGCCCATCGAGTGGGGCGCCGACATTGTGACCCACTCCACTACCAAGTACATGGACGGCCACGGCGCTTCCGTCGGAGGCGTCATCGTGGATGCGGGCCGCTTTAATTGGAACGCCCACGCCGACAAGTTCCCGGGGCTCACGACGCCCGATGAGAGCTACCACGGCGTGGTGTATACCGAGCGCTTCGGCTTGGAGGGCGCCTACATCACCAAGGCGACGGCCCAGCTCATGCGCGATCTGGGCTCCATCCAGTCACCGCAGAACGCCTTCCTCATCAACCTGGGGCTGGAGAGTCTGCATCTGCGCATGGCCCGGCACGCTGAGAACGGGCGCGTGGTGGCCGAGCACTTGGCGGCCCACCCGAAGGTGGCCTGGGTGCGCCATCCCTCGCTTGCGGGCGACTCCGAGGCGGCGCTGGCGGCGAAGTACCTGCCGGACGGATCTTGCGGCGTGGTGAGCTTCGGTGTGGCCGGGGGACGCGCGGCGGCCGAGACGTTCATGAAGAACCTGCGCCTGGCCCAAATTGCCACCCATGTGGCGGACGCCCGCACCTGCGTGCTGCACCCGGCCAACGCCACGCACCGGCAGATGAACGACGCGGAGCTTGAAGCGGCCGGCATCAGCGCCGACCTCATCCGCCTGTCCTGCGGCATTGAAGATGCCGCCGACCTCATCGCCGACATCGACCAGGCCCTGGCTGCCGTGGAATAGGAGGACGCATGCCCATTCGCATTCCCGACGCGCTGCCGGCCACAGCGGCGCTGGAAGAGGAGAACATCTTCGTCATGACGGAACATCGCGCCATGCACCAGGACATCCGTCCTCTGCGCGTGCTGCTCTTGAACCTCATGCCCACGAAGATCACCACGGAGACGCAGATTCTGCGCAAGCTTTCGAACACCCCCATCCAGGTGGAAGTGGAGCTGCTGCAAACGGCGAGCCACGACTCGAAGAACACGGCCGCCGAGCATCTGGAGGCCTTCTACACCACCTTCGACGCGGTGCGCGACGAGCACTTCGACGGCCTTATCATCACTGGGGCGCCGGTGGAGCGGCTGGAATTCGAAGAAGTGGACTACTGGCCGGAACTCTGCGAGATCATGGAGTGGTCGAAGACCCACGTGCACTCCACGCTGCACATCTGCTGGGGCGCCCAAGCCGGCATCTACTATCACTACGGCGTGCCCAAGCACGAGCTGCCCGAGAAGATGTTCGGCGTGTTCCCCCACGAGGTGGTCAAGCGCACCTCGCCTTTGGTGCGCGGGTTCGACGATAGGTTCTTCGCGCCCCATTCGCGCTTCACCGAGGTGCGGGCGGCCGACATCGAGGCGCATCCCGCGCTCGAGCTGATCGCGGTGTCCGACGAGGCTGGGGTGTACGTGGCGAAGTCCACCGACTCGCAGAACTTCTTCGTGTTCGGTCACCCCGAGTACGACCGCGAGACGCTGAAAGCGGAATACGACCGCGACATCGCCAAGGGGATGAGCATCGCCGTGCCGGCCCATTACTTCCCCGATGACGATCCGACGCGCGAGCCGGTTTCCACGTGGTTCTCCTGCGCCCAGTTGCTCTACACCAACTGGCTGAACTACTATGTGTACCAAACGACCCCCTACGACATCACCCGCGCCGGCGATAGGGAATAGGGGAGATGGGCGTTCGGGCAGCTTCCGTCTGCGCGAAATGAGCAAACGAGGGTACTTCTCGTAGTTTTCTGCAGGGCGATTTCTGTTGCTGGTGCTATTTCATCTGGTGGGGGATTAGCTGTAGAGTGATTTCGCTATCGGCGACTACGAGAAGTAGGCCATTTTGCCCATTTCGAAGGACTCGGGCTTTTCGGTTGTCCGAAAAGGTAGGCAGCGAGACGCGTTTTTGAAAGGTGGAAATCTGTGGCAATCGATCCAAAGAACGACCCCCATGCTCGTATCGTGGTGAAGCCGCTGCCGAGTCAGCAGGTGAAAATACGCGACGCGGCTGCTGGATCGGTTCACCTGCGTCCCGCGGCTCCCGACGACCCCTTCGTTCGCGCGGAGAAAGAGGACGACGACGGCTACGACCCTTATTCCGATCGTCCTGCCGAACGAGAGCCCTTGTTCTCGGAAGACCCCTGGAATTAGCGAAGGCGCCCTGGTTTTCGAACCGAGGCGCCCTCTGCATTTGTGCGCTGTCGCATGGTCGCGCTGTGAAACGGTCCGAGCGTCGAACGACCGCTAGCTCGCGTACATGGCCGCGTAAGGCCGGCTGGAAGCGGGGCGCAGCGCGACGAACTCGTCTACGCTCGCCTGCTCGTGGGGCTCGGTGCCGAAGCAGGCGTCGTAGCGGGCGAGCAGCGCGCCGAGAGTCGCCGAGTCATCGTCGGTCAGCCCTCCCACATCCAGCCCGTCGGGCACCACGGCCGGCGCGTTGTTACGGCGCAGATAGATGACCCCGCCGTGCATGCCGGAGGCCAAATGATCGCCGGCGCGGCCCATAAGCACGATGATGCCGCCGGCCATGTACTCGCCGAGGAAGTTGCCCGCGTCCCCGCCGATGACGATGACCGGGCACTTCCCGCCGTACTGCTTCATGTTGATGCCGCCGCGCCAGCCGCAGCCGTCGCGCACGATGAGCTCGCCGCCGCGCATGGCGTAGCCGGCCGCATCGCCCACGCGCCCGTGCACCACTACGGTGCCGGCGTTCATGGTGTTGGCGGTCTGGTCCTGGGCGCTTCCGAACACCTCTACCTCGCCGCCGTCCATATAGCAGGCTAGATCGTTGCCCGGGGTTCCGTGAACTTCCAAGCGCTTGCCCGCGGGCAGGGTGCAGCCCAGGTAGCGCTGGGCGTAGGCCTCCACGATGCAGACGGTGTCGGCCTCGGTGAGCGCCGCGCGTACGGCGGCATTGGCCTCTTGGAAGTGCTTCGTTCCCAATTCCACGATGATGGTTTCAGCCATGCGATCACTCTCCCGCGTACTTTACGCCGAGGATTTCCAGTTCCTTCTCGTTGAGCCCCACGCCGCGCAGCATGAGCCGGTTGCCGCGCAGGGAGTCGATGGCGTTGATGCCCATGCCGCCCATCATCTCCTGAATCTCGTGGTTCCAGCCGGACACGAGGTTCACCACGCGCTCGGCGGCGGCCTCGGGGTTCAGGCGGGCCACCAGGTCGGCCCGCTGGGTGGCGATGCCCCAGTTGCAGCGGCCGCTTGCGCAGTCGCCGCACTGGTGGCAGCCCATGGCGATGAGCGCCGCCGCCCCGATGGAGACGGCGTCGGCGCCGAGGGCCACGGCCCGCACCACGTCGGCGGCGTTGCGCAGGGTGCCCGAGGCCACGAGGCTCACCGTGGAGCGGATGCCCTCCTGGCGCAGCCGCTCGTCCACGGCGGCCAGGGCCAGCTCGATGGGGATGCCCACGTTGTCGCGGATGCGCTTGGGCGCCGCGCCCGTGCCGCCGCGGAAGCCGTCCAGCACGATGATGTCGGCGCCGGCCCGGGCCATGCCGGAGGCGATGGCTGCCACGTTGTGCACGGCGGCCACCTTCACGGCCACGGGCTTGGCGTAGCCGGTGGCCTCCTTCAGCGAGAAGATGAGCTGGCGCAAGTCCTCGATGGAGTAGATGTCGTGGTGCGGCGCCGGCGAGATGGCGTCGGTGCCCTCGGGGATCATGCGGGTGCGCGACACCTCCTCGTCGATCTTCTCGCCGGGCAGGTGCCCTCCAATGCCGGGCTTGGCGCCCTGGCCGATCTTGATCTCGATGGCCGCGCCGGCGTTCAGGTAGTGCGGGTCCACGCCGAAGCGCCCGCTGGCCACCTGCACGATGGCGCGGTCGGCGTAGGGCTCCAGGTCGCGGTGCAGGCCGCCCTCGCCGCAGTTGAAGTAGGTGCCGAGCTCGCGTGCGGCTAGGGCCAGCGCCTTCTGGGTGTTAAGCGACACCGAGCCGAAGCTCATGGCCGAGAACATGACGGGCACGTCGCACGACAGCTGGGGCGGCAGGGGAGAGACGACGGTGCGGGTGCGCTCGTTCACGCGCAGCTTGCTCGGGCGGCTGCCCAGCACCACGCGGGTCTCCATGGGCTCGCGCAGCGGATCGATGGAGGGGTTCGTCACCTGGCTCGCGTTCAGCAGCAGATGCTCCCAGTAGATGTGGTAGCTCTTCGGGTTGCCCATGGAAGCGAGCAAAACGCCGCCGGTCTGGGCCTGGGCGGTGATGTCGTCCATGGCGCTCTCGGTCCACACGGCGCTTCCGGCGTCCACCTGGGGCCACCGGGTGATGGCGAGAGCCCGGGTGGGGCACAGAAGCGTGCAGCGCTGGCAGTTCACGCACTTCATGGAATCGGCGCGAAGGGCGCCAGTTTTCTTGTCGCGGTAGTGCGCCTCGTTGGCGCATTGGCGCACGCACAGGTCGCATTTGATGCACTCCTCGCGGTCGCGCAGCACTTTGTAGCGGGGGTTGCGGAAGTCGCGCATGATTTAAGCCTCCTTCCGGCGGGGCAGCACGCCGACCTCGTGGGCCAACGGCGCGTTGTGCGGATCGTTCTCGGCGTCGGCATCGGCGGCAGCCTTGGCGGCGACCACGGAATCAAGCTGCACCACGAAGGGCTCGCCGCCCCCGATGGCGCGCATGTTCTCCGCGTCGGGGCACACCAGCTCGATGGCCGCCTGCTCGCTGGCCATGTACACCATGGAGCCCTTCTCGGCGGCCATGAGGGCTCGCAGCTTCAGCCGGTCGTTGATGGCGAGCAGCCCCTCGCTCGAGCCCAGAATCACCGAGAAGGGCCCGTTCACGAGAGCGCTCGCGTAGGTGGTGCGCAGGGCAGTTTCGAAGGCGGCGTCGGCCGCATCCATGGCGTCAATCTCATCCCACGCCGGCGCGGTCATGATGTGAGCGGCCAGCTCCGGCGACAGCCCGTGGCGGCGGCTCAGCAAATCGAACAAGTAGGTGATGACCTCGGTGTCGGTCTGCAGCTCGCAGTCGTAGCCGAACTGCTCCACGTAGCGGCGGTTCGCGTCGTAGCTGGAAATCTCACCGTTGTGCACCACCGACCAGTTCAGCAGCGTGAACGGATGCGCGCCGCCCCACCAGCCGGGGGTGTTGGTGGGGAAGCGTCCGTGGGCCGTCCAGGCCCAGGCGTCGTAGTCGCAGATGCGGTAGAACGCGCCGATGTCCTCGGGGTAGCCCACGCCCTTGAAGGCGCCCATGTTCTTGCCCGACGAGGCGACGAAGGCCCCGTCGATCTTCCCGTTGATGTGGAAGACGTGGGCCATGGTGTACTCGGCCTCGTCCAGGCCGCTGGCCGCCAGGCGCATGGGGTGGGGCGCGGCGAAGTAGCGCCAGATGTCCGGCGGGTTCTTGATGGAGGCCACCGGCTCGGTGGGGATGCGCTCCTGCTTCTCGCTCATAAAGTAGGTGTCCAGGTAGGCCTCGGTCTCACGCCGGGCCTCGTCGGACTCGTACATGATGTGGAAGGCGTACAGCTCCTCGTACTCCGGGTAGATGCCGTAGGCCGCAAACCCGCCGCCCAGGCCGTTCCCGCGGTCGTGCATGAGCGCGATGGAGCGCAGGATGTCGCTTCCGTCGTGGCGCGCGCCGCTTCGGTCCATGATAGCCGCGATGGCGCACCCAGCGGGAATGCGCACATCGCCCTCGCGGGGCGCGCGCGGGTGCCGGTCGCAGGGCGCAAGGCGCGCGGAGCCGGCGACGACCCCAGTGCCGGCGGCGTCGGGACGCGCGGTGCGCGGTCGGTCGAAATCGTACATGGCGTTCTCCTTGTGCATTGTGCGGAATGCTGTATCGTCAGCATAGGAGAGCAATGTTTCGCGAAACCGACTCCGGTGTTTCGCCTTTGTTAAGCCTTGGGGTGAAGGTTAGGAGGCGCGCGTTCTTGCGCGATGTCTTTTGGAGGAAGATCTTGAGCATACCCAGTGTGGAGGTGCTATGACGATCCAGTTACGGGAGAGCTGCTGGCAACAGCTATGGTGTTCGGAATAAACTGATTTGGAAAGAATGTCGAGCAATGAGGGTTGGTTGACCATGGGCGATAAGACGCCGGAGCGCAAGGGGCTTCTGTGGTGGATCGAGCACGAAAACACTAACGAGGCTTGGACAATGAAGAACCCCTGGGCCGTCGGTGCGATTGTCCTGACGATCCTCATTGTGCTGTGCATGTTGGCGACGTTTTTCTGGGGGCTGCCCCGTCCGGTGGCCAATGTGATCGTGAATGTCGCCTTCTACGGTTATTGGGGCGTTCTTCTTGCCTTTGAGATTAAAGCCAAGCACCGCGTCGCTGCCGCGGGCACCGCGTTCACGATGGTATTCTTCGCCTTCTTATGGTGGCTATGAGCTATCTCTTCTCGCGCGCTCTCGTAGGTTTATGGCGTTCGGTTGCCGAAGAGGGCGTTTTCTGCACGAGATCTCGAGTTATAAGCCCCTGAGGAATCAGCGGCGGGACGCGTTACTAAGAAGCATTTTCAAAACCCCAGGTCAGATTGTTGTCTGCAAGGATGAGCCATTCGGGGTCGGCAATTAGACACCCCCGAGACGCTTATAACTCAAGATCTCGTGCATTTTTCGACCAGTTCGTTGACGGAACGCTTCTTGACGGACGCCCGCATCGCTGTTCTCAGGTGCGAATGGCGCCTAGAAACGCGTAGGATCATTTTGCCTGCCGATTGGGATGACGAAGAGGACGGACGGGGCCTACGATGCCCTCGCATGATTCGAAGCCCGGGGAGATTTGGCTTGCCTACGCTGAATTCCTCGATCATCCGGGCATCGGCAAGGTTCGCCCAGCTTTCTAGAAGAAGATCATGAACATGCCGAGGGCTAGGCCAACCATGACGGCGAAGGCGGGGAGTTTGCTGCGGTAGATGAGGTAGCTCTCGGGCATGATTTCGCCGAAGACCACGTAGAGCATGGCGCCCGAGGCGAACCCGAGCGACATCGTGAGGCCCAAAGGCCCGATGTCGCCGAGCCAGAAGCCGAGCCACGCGCCGAGCACCGTGGGCAGACCGCATGCGGCCGTGAGCAGCGTCGCTTTCACGCGTCCCGTGCCCCCGGAGATGAGCGGCACGGCCACGGCCATGCCCTCGGGGATGTTGTGCAGGCCGATGAGCACGGCCATGATCATGCCGGTGCCCCACATGAGGTTGTCGGACACGGCGAAGCTCGCGCCGATGGTCATGCCCTCGGGGATATTGTGCAGCGCGATGGCGCAGGCCATGACGACGCCGGCCACGAACAGCGACAGCCTGGAGTCGTTGTGGCGCTTGTGCATGTTCAAGTGGTCGGCGTGCACCAGTTCGTCGATGTCGTCATGGGTCTCGGGATGATGCTCATCGGCGGTGTGCGACACCTCCTTGCGGGTCTTGCGGTCGATGAGGTGGTTCAGCAGGTACACCACGGCCACGCCCAGCGCCACGGCGAAGATGACCAGCACCACGCCGTGCTCGGCAATCTGGCTGGCGGCTTCCTCGGCCTCGGCCAGAAGATCGAAGCACACCATGGCGGTCATGACGCCGCCGGCGAAGGCCAGAAGCAGGCTGATGGTGCGGTTCGACTCGCTTTTGAACAGGGCGCCAATGAAGCCGCCGAGCCCCGTTCCCCCGGCGCCGGAGATGAGCGTGACCAACGTGACGAATGCGAACGGCGACAGAGTTTCCATAACGGACAGGCTTCCTTAGACCCCGGGATTTCACAAAGCATTCCGTATTGTGCTCCATCGCCCGCGCCCCTGCGAGCGCAACCGCCCGCGTGTAAGCCAACGGAAACAATTCCCCTCGCAACGGCGCAGGCGGGGATGGACTACGCGAGCTTTTCCAGCGCTTTTTGATAAGCGGCTTTTTCTTCAGCGCGAGACGCCTTCGGTTTCTTTCCCGCAAGCGCACCTGCGGCCTTCAGTTCGCTTGATGTCGGTTCGGGGATAGGTGCGATCTTGGAGCACGACCGATTTCCTGCAGTGACAACGAATTCGGCTCCTGTTTCATCTACATGTTGTAAGGCGGAGGGAAGATTCGCCTCCGCTAGGGCAATGCTTGTTGCCACGAAAGCTCCCTTCTAAGGCACCCTGAAGATTTTGGCTATGTTACTTTAATCATGATCATCTGGCTAGTCTGTCGTTCGTATTGATGCGTTGCCAATGACTTTTCAGCAACTATCTCATCTGCGATCGCGCGAAGAGTCGAGGGTATGAAATAAAACCTCCTTCTGAAACGTGTTATTGGTTGAAGGTGAAGAACGCACGCGAAGAAAGGTGGCACGACGGTGACGGAGGAGGATCGCATCGAGCGGCTTGTGTGCGAGTATGGTCGCATGCTGGTGCGGCTAGCTGCCTCGCGGCTTGATTCCGTCGCTGACGCTGAGGATGCGGTGCAGGACGTATTCTGCACGCTCGTGTCCAAAAAGCTCGTGTTCGTGGATCCCGAGTATGAGAAGGCGTGGCTTATCCGCGCGACGATTAATCGGGCGAGCGACTTGCGCCGGCGCAAGTCGCGACTCAATGTGCCGCTCGATGAGGCTCGCGCGGTGCCGGACGATGCAGCCGAGACCGAGCGCCGCGGCCGCGAAATGCTCGCTTGTGTGCGAGCCCTTCCCGAGAAATACGCGGTCGTTCTTCATCTCCATTACTATGAAGGCTGCGGCTTGCGTGAGATCGGAGTCATGCTTCGCGTGCCCGCGGCTACCGTGGGCACGCGGCTGGCGCGCGGTCGTGCGCGGCTGAAAGCGCTCCTAGAGGAGGAATCGCTATGAGTTGGAACGATTATCGGGCTGCTATGGACGAGCTGCCGATTTCCGAGAATTTCGAAGACCGCATCTGCGCGGCGGTGCGAGAAGCGCGCCGCGAAGACGCACGAGCGGTGGTCGTGCGGCCTTCGCCTGCCAGAGCCAAACGTCAGAGCCGTGTCCTCTTCCCGCGTGCTACGACGCTGGGGAAAGTGGCCGTTGCGGCTGCTATTTGCTTAGCTATCGGAGGAACAGCTTACGCCACCGCGTCTTTTGAGGATTTGGCGCGTATTGCCGCCGATGCCGACCAAGCGCAGGTAGCTGAAGTATTCGAACAGGGGGCGGGCGAGCGCATCGATGAGACGCAGCGCGTTGGCGATTTCGACATCACGTTGCTCGGTCTTACCTCGGGTCAAGCGTTGGTGCCCCTGACTGAAGGGGTGAATGCGAACCGCACCTATGCCGTGCTCTCGTTAGCACGTGCCGATGGGTCGCCGATCGATCAGGCCTACCTTGACCAATCGGCAGAACGCTGGCTCGCGAACGGCGTAGATCAAGGGGACGGTAGTATGGAGGTTGATGCCTCTCGCCTTCCCAAAGACGAGCACGGCTTCTCGGCTGACGCTCTTGTTCTTGAGAACCTCGACTTCACGCCGGTCGCTGTTGGCTCCGATGGTGCGATAGCTGCCCGAGGAGAGCAGGGGGTGGCAAGCTATATTGAAGACGGTGCGATCTACTTTGTTGTTGATATGCCCGCGGAAGAGAATGGCCTTCCTGTCAACTATCTGGCAATCTGGCTTGGTGCATTTGCCGACAGCGACAGCCCTGGCAATCGGCTGTCGGATCGCCTTGAGGTGAGCGAACGGGGAACGCTGTCCTTCGTCGGCGGCATCGCTGGTGCCCTTTTTGAGCTACCGCAACGATGATTCTGCTAATTTCCTCAGCGGTCGGTTGCTGAAGGGATCGCTTTTTGCACGAGATTGACGGTTATGAGCGTCTGGAGGGGTGCGAGGTTGCCAGCTGTGAAGGTGCTCCTGTACGCGCGATGCTCTGACCTGGGGTTTTTCAAGCGTCTTCCTGGAATGCGCCTCGTTGCTCAACCTTTAGACGCTCATAACCGTCAATCTCGTGCATTTTTCGACTGATTCGTCGACGGAGCGCAACGTGGCGGCCGTCCTTCCCTACTGCAGAGGGATCGTCTTTCTGTGCATGGTTCCCTTCTGCGGTGAAGTGCTCCCAGCCTGCCGCTCGGCAGTGGAGTTTTGGCGATTCTTCGCTTTCTCGGAGCGGTTTCGTTGACATTCGCGCGCGGGCGGGTGAGAATGCAAAAGTTCGCTTTCAAAAGCCCCGTAAACGCATGGGTTCAAGGAAACGCAACCGCCGAGGGTTGTCCAGGCCCGAAGCACCGCGTGTCGGCGTAGGAAACCGGCGTCTGAGAATCGTGCACTTTTGAAAACAAACACTCTGGCGGACGGTTCCGTCCCCGCTATCGCGGCTGCCACGCCGACGCGGGAAAGGAGGCTTCAGCCGCCCGACAGAACCTGCAATCTATTGGAGGAAAACAGTGAAGACGTATCATGCAAAGCCCGGTGAGGTTGAGCGCGAGTGGGTCATCATCGACGCTGAGGACCAGGTTCTCGGTCGTGTGGCCACCAAGGCTGCTCAGATTCTGAAGGGCAAGCACAAGCCGCAGTACACCCCCCATGTGGACACGGGCGACTTTGTCATCATCATCAATGCTGACAAGATCAAGGTCACCGGTACCAAGGCTGCCACCAAGACCTACTATCGTCACAGCGGGTTCCCGGGTGGGCTCAAGCAGGAGACGTTCACCGAGGCCATGACCAAGCACCCCGAGCGCGTCATCGAGCATGCCGTCAAGGGCATGCTGCCGAAGAACACGCTGGGCCGTGCGATGGGCAAGAAACTGAAGGTGTACGTCGGCGCTGAGCATCCCCATGCCGCTCAGCAGCCCCGCAAGATCGATCTGGAGGGTTAATCATGGCAGATGAGGCTTTGTACTACGGCACCGGCCGCCGCAAGAACGCGGTGGCGCGCGTCCGTCTCGTTCCCGGCACTGGCAAGGTGACCATCAACGGTCGCGACGGCCAGGAGTACTTCGGCCGCGAGGCGCTGTTCAACTACGCGATGACCCCCTTCAAGGTGACCGACACCACCGGCCACTTCGACGTGAAGGCTCGCATCGACGGCGGCGGCGTGTCCGGTCAGGCCGGCGCCCTGCGCCACGGCATCTCCCGCGCTCTGCTGGAGGCCGGCGACTACCGCGCCGAGCTGAAGAAGGCCGGCTACCTCACGCGCGACGCCCGTATGGTGGAGCGCAAGAAGTACGGTCTGAAGAAGGCCCGCAAGCGCCCGCAGTTCTCCAAGCGCTAAGTTTGGAGTCGCGCATCGTTTGTCGGTGCCGCGCAATGCTGCAATCGAAAGCCCGCTGTCCGCAGCGGGCTTTTTCGTGTCTCTGTTCGTGGAATTGTGCGAGATCCGGCTCGCTTGCAAAGAAATACAACGGTCGTGCGCAGAAAAGTGCGATTGAGCGAGTTTCGGACTCGCTCAATCGCACTTTTTTCTGCATGTGCTGCCATTTCGGGATGAAAAAGCTCGCTCAGTCGCACTTTTTCTTGC
Organism: Adlercreutzia sp. CNCM I-6215; assembly: GCF_977072315.1. Taxonomy (NCBI): domain Bacteria; kingdom Bacillati; phylum Actinomycetota; class Coriobacteriia; order Eggerthellales; family Eggerthellaceae; genus Adlercreutzia; species Adlercreutzia sp. CNCM I-6215. The sequence continues at coordinate 86,015 of NZ_CDRVMA010000004.1, forward strand.
ATAGAACCGCTCTTGCGGTAGCGGGATGGCGAGGGGTAAAGGGTGGAAAAAACTTTCTAGCGCGCGCCCAACCTCTTGAAGTGGGGCGCGTCTTTCTGAGAACATAGCTTCGTTCGGAGGAAGAATGGGAGAGCAAAGGGGAGGGGAGAATCGTGGAATCCAAGTCGGCATTTCGCTCGGCGCCGCTGCTCGATCGGGCCCTGCGTATCGCCTCCCAGCGGGCGCAAACCTACGACAGTTTGGCGGAATCGCTCGGTGTAACTCCCGAAGATGCGGCGCTGTATTGGTTTTCCATCAACAGCTTGCGCCGCGGCCTCGGGCATGATCTGCCTCCGCTTTCGGCTTCGGCTCGCTGCTGGTACGACCCCACCTGGCACTTGGAGGCGCTCCTCGAAGAGTTCCAAATCAACGAGGGGCTCGCGTCCCATTACGGACGCATCTTTTACGATCCGGAAGGCGGCCATCTGGAACTGAACATGGCGGCCAACGAGGTGGTGTACGCCATCGGCCTCGAGCACCCCGACATCGACGTTGCGCGGCTGCGGCGGGTGTGTGTGCATGCCTGCGAGCCGGAATGCGGCATCGAGCTTCTGGCGGCCAATGCCGGCAAAGTGCTGCTGTCAATAGAGGAGTACCGCGACGAAGCAGTCACCCCTGCTTTCATTGAGATGCTCTACGCCAGGCTGGTGGCCGGCATCGAGGCGGTTCCCGAGGATACTTCGGCCCGGGTCGAGGGGCTCGAGCTGCTCTGCTCGTTCATCGATGGGGGCACCGGCCCCCTCAAGGGCCAGTGCGGCGACCATCGCCTTATTGTGGCGCTGACGGCGCTGTTCTTCGTGAGCGCATCGGGGATGTTCCCCGTGGGCAATGCGCCGTTCGCCTATCTGCTCTACCTGCTGCTCCTTCATCGTTCGGGCTATCATTTCTCGGCCCACGTTCCCGTTATGCGCCTGCTCTACGGTACCGGCAGCGCCCTGTGCGCCCAAGAGCGCGGGCGCTACGCCGCCGAGGCGGACGCGCCGGCGCTGCCGTTCGAGCCGGGAGATCTGGCCGTGGAATACGACGGCACCTACGATTGGACGCTCGTGTTCGAGCGCGCCGTCGAGCTTATTTTGGACGAGCAGCGCTGGGTGATGACCAAGCTCGAGGGCATGAGCCGCCGGCGCGATCGACTGCGCGCCATCATCGACGCCGACGGCTCGATGAACGCCCGCCAGAAGGAAGTGCTGCTCGAGGCGGTGCTGCACAGCAACGCGGAGTTCACCTACGACATTCACATGAAGCGCTACGCCATCTCCTATCCGAGCGCCCGCAGCGATTTCGGGCGCCTGATGGATCTGGGCTTTCTCCAGCAGAGCGACGACGGCGTGCGGCACTTCTTCTTCGCCAACGACGACTTGCACGAGCGGTGCCGGGCCTATTTGCGCGAGCATTGTGCCGAAGCCTATCTGCATTACTACGACAACGAGGGGCGGCTGCGTCCGGAATTTCGTGCTACCGACGAGGCGTCCGCGCTGTACAACCGCGACATCGGTTTCTACGAGAAGGCGCTGCTGGACAAAATGTACACCGAGCACTACGACTTCCGACGCGCCTCTATCGCCGACAGCGACGGCCTGATACGGCGAAGTCCAACCCGGGATTAAGCGCTGCGGCCGCACGCAGGTGCCGGCGCAGCGCCCATTCCAATTCCATCAAGTTTCGAAAGCCCGGAAAGGAGGCGCGAAGCGTCAGGGGAGCTTATTTTCCAAAACCTAAGGAGGAGATATGAGAGAGCAAGCAACGAGAACGGGGCGGCGCTCGCGCAAGGGGATTGCGTGCGCGGCGGTGCTCGCGTGCGTTTTGGGAGCGGGATGTTTGGCCTGGGGCTGCACTCCGGCTGCCGCGCCGAGCGATGGGGCCGACAAGACGGCCGATTCCACGACAACAACCGAGCCGGCTGCCGCGACAAGTGACGGCTACAGCGATCAGCTGGCCAGCATCAGCGGGTTCCCCACGGAGGGTCGCTTCGTGGACGGCGTGACCGCCCTGCCCGGCTTCTATCAGAACAGCGAGAAGAACGCCGCCAACGCCGAGGCCAACGAGCCGCTTCGCTACACCGACCGCAATGGGTTCACCGTGCAGCCGGTGCCTTCCGACGATCGCGCGTTCAACATCACGTACCTGAACGCCGAGAACCGCGGCTGCACCTCATGCCACACGCTTGAGAGCGCCATCATGAGTCTGCCCACCTACCATCGCCTGATCTTCTTCGGCTATCCCACCGAGCAGGCCTTCGCGAACTGCATTGCGTGCCATTCCAAGACCTATCAGGGAACGAACTATCTGGGCGAGGCCATCCACAACACCCACATGACGAACGCGATGTTCACGAGCCAGGGTGGCACCTGCTTCTCGTGCCACTACAACGACGTGGAGACGCAGACCCTCGGTCGTTGGGACGACTACAAGTACAACCTCTACCACGGCATCACCGACGTGGCCGCCGAAGAGGTCCAGGTGACGACGAGCTACGACCAGACCACGATCACTCCGGCTGAGAACCGCTTCTTCAAGACGGTGAAGGACGAGCCGTCCGAGTGGCTCGTGGATGACACGCAGGTGGATCCGTCCATCTATGAGAACTGGACCGTCTCCATCGACGGCGACTGCGACAATCCGGTGACCATGACCCTTCCCGAGATGGAAGAGCAGTTCGGCACCGTGAAGCAGGTCATGAAGATGGACTGCACCATCAACGGCGTGGGCCAGGCCACCATCATGCAGAGCGAGGTGGAGGGCATTCCGCTGTCGAAGGTTATCGAGTTTGCGAAGCCCAAGGCCAGTGCCAACATCGTGAGTCCCATCGGCTCGGATGGCTACGACTACGCCCAGATGCCCATCGATTGGGTGGTGGACAACAATGCCATCCTCGTCACGAAGATGGACGGCGAAGTGCTGCCGAACACCCAGGGCTACCCTTGCATGGTGTGGGTGTACAACACCTCCGGCGGCAATTTCGTGAAGCGCATCAGCAACCTCACGTTCATGACCCAGCCCGAAGACGCCGCCATGAACCAGGTGTACCTGGGCGAGTTCGCCGACGACTGCACGGGCGAGGTGTACTCCAAGCCCAACAGCGGCGTGCTGAACTACCCCACCAATGTGGTGCTCACGGGTGACGAGGCCAAGCCGGTGCATCTGGAGGGCTTCGCCGATGCGTGGAACGAGCCCATCAAGAAGCTCGAGTTCTCCTTCGACCACGGCGCGACCTGGACAACGCTGGACACGCCGAACAACGATTCCAAGTACTGGACCTACTGGCGTATGGACTTCACGCCGCCCGAGGCCGGGACGTACCTGATGGACATCCGCACGACGAGCATCGCGCCGGACGGCTCCGATCACGTGAGCCAGTACGATACCCAGTTCATGTTCACGGTGGAGTAGGGGGAGACCATGAGAGATTTGAAATCGAAGGGCCGGGCCGCGGCTGGCGCCTTGGCGAGTTTGACGATGATCGCGTCCATGTCGGCAGTGCCGGCCTTGGCGGTGGCGCCGGGCGATGGCGCTGACGGGAATGCTGCCGCCGACCCGCAAGCGGAGGTGGGCGAGAACGCCGCCGTGGCCGGTGCGGTGAAGGTGGCCCGAGCCGAGGGCGTCTTCTCCTACGACCAGGAGGCCGTCACGCCCAACGAGACCATCCGCACGATGTTCCAGAAGGCCGTGCGCGTGGTGTGCGGCGCTGGTATCGCGCTTGCTTCGGAGAACCCGCTCGACTGGCAACTGACGGTGTCGGGTGCGGTGAATGACGCCTACACCGCCTCGGTGGGCGATCTTGCCGGCGACGAGTCGGTGCAGCAGAAGATGACGTGCACCTGCGGCGGCAATCCCGCGGGCGGCCGCGCTATCGTTACCGCGAATGTGAAGGGCATTCCGGTCGAGTCCATCCTGGAGCGCGCCGGCGTGCAGCCCGGGGCCAATGCGGTGACATTCGTGTCGGCCGATGGCACCGAGACCATGCTGCCGCTCGGCTACGTGATCGGGCGCCACGGCGTGCTCAGCTATGAGATCAACGAGGAGGCGCTCACTGCCTCGGTGGGCGGGAGCAATCAGCTGTGGATGACCCGCACGCCCGCGAACTACTTCGTGCGCGATGTGGTGGAGATCGTGGTATCGGCCGAGGACGAGGCGCCGGCGGTGCCCGGCGAGGGCGACGAGCATCCCAACAGCCCGAACGCCGGCGTGCTAGCGGGCGCGCAGGAGTAGGATCGCGATGATTGCGCCGCTCGCGGTGGAAGTAGGGCGCCCGGTGCGCTTCGAGGGTTACGCCGAGGACTACGGCGTGCCCATCGTGACAGTCCAGTTCTCGTTGGACGACGGCGAGAACTGGACCGACTACGACGTCTCTGGTTCCACGGGCGATCGATGGGTGCACTGGACCTTCGAGTACACGCCCGAGGCGCCGGGAACCTATTGCCTGCTCGTGCGTTCGGTCAACGAGCGCGGCGAGGTGGGCCCGGAGCCCGATACCGCCGCATTCACGGCCTTCGCGCCGGAAGGTTAGGGGGCGGATCGCCCGAAGTTGCACGATTGTCGGCGCAGTGAGGGCGCCTGAGCAAATATCCTTCTCTGAGGGGCCCGGTTCGTCCGGGCCCCTTTCAATGGCGACCCATGAAGTCATTGTTGTTGATTTGTTACAGGCCGCCACCTCTTTGGGCGCGCGCCCTTGCAGAGGGCCCCTTTGCTGGTACACTGTGCGCCGCATTAATGGCTTGTGCGTTTTCCCAGGTAAAAGTTGAGAAATACGCTCATGGTCAGCGGGGATCGCCCTCGGCGGTGCCCCCTGCTGGCGTGCGAAGATAGGAATGGCGACATGGCGCATCGTGCGCAGGGGTTGCGGCGCGACTGCTACGCGGCCGTGGACATCGGGGCCTCGTCGGGCCGCGTGGTGGTGGGCTTCGTGGAAGACGGGCTCATTCGTTTGGAAGAGGTGCACCGCTTCGACAACCGCCAGGTGCGTCGGAACGGCCACGACTGCTGGGATGTGGAGCTGCTTTCGAGCGAGCTGGTGCGGGGCCTTGCCCTCTGCAAGGAGGCGGGCTTTGCCCCGAAATCGGTGGGCATCGACACCTGGGGCGTCGACTTCGTGCTGCTGGATGCCGAGGACAACCTGGTGGGCGATGCCGTGGCCTACCGCGACTCCCGTACGGCTGGCATGTACGAGGTGGCCGATGCCATCATGGCCCCCGAGGAGCTGTACCGCCGCTGCGGCCTGCAGCGCCAGCCCTTCAACACCATTTACCAGCTGCTGGCACTTCAGCGCGAGCATCCCGAGCAGCTTGAGGCGGCCGACTCGTTCCTCATGATTCCCGACTACTTGAACTTCCTGCTCACGGGTGAGAAGGCCATCGAGTACACCAATGCCTCCACCACCGGCCTTCTGAATGCGGAGACTGGCGCATGGGACGAGACAGTCATGGAGGCCTTCGACATTCCTCGCCGGCTGTTCCGCAACGTCACCCACGCCGGCGCGTGCTTGGGGCCCGTGCGTCCCGAGATTGCCCGCGCCATCGGCTACGACACGCGCGTGGTGCTGCCGGCCACCCACGACACGGGCAGCGCCTATCTGGCCGTGCCCGCCTGCGATTTGCCGGCGGTGTTCCTCTCCTCGGGCACGTGGAGCCTGCTCGGTGTGGAGAACCGCAGCCCCATCTGCGCCGAGGCGGCCTTCCGCGAGAACTTCACCAACGAGGGCGGCTACCATTTCCGCTACCGTTTCCTGAAGAACATCATGGGGCTGTGGATGATCCAGTCCATTCGCCGCGAGCTGAACGGCATCACCTACGTGGTGGACGAGAAGGCCATCCGCAAGGGGCGCCTGCACCAGTACATGCGCGTCGAGGGCCTGGGGCACGAGGTGGGGTTCGCCGACCTCATCAAGGCGGCCGACGAGGCCGAGGCCGCTGGAGTGACGGCCTCCATTGTGAACGTGAACGACGAGAGGTTCCTCTCGCCCGATTCCATGATCGAGGAGATTTGCGCGGCATGCGAGGAGTCGGGGCAGCCCGTGCCCGAGACCTTGGGCGAGCTGATGCATTGCGTGTACGAGAGCTTGGCGCTGTGCTATCGCGAGGCCGTCGAAGGCCTCTCGCAGCTAGCCGGCCACGAGTACGCGTCCATCAATATCGTGGGCGGCGGCTGCCGCGACGGCCACTTGAACCGCCGCACCGCCGAAGTATGCGGCCTTCCCGTGTACGCCGGCCCCGTGGAAGGCACCGCGCTCGGCAACCTGGCCGTGCAGATGCTCGCCGACGGGGTGTTCCCGCACCTCAAGGCCGTGCGCGCCGCCATCGCGGAGTCCTTCGACGTGCAGAAGGTGGAACCGTGATGGGTGATTCCGACCCCGACGATTTACAGCAAGAGCTTCTAGATACTGGTGAACAGAAAGGAAACCCGATGACTACCATGTACGATTTGGCCCGCGAGGAGTACGCCGCCCTCGGTATCGATACCGAGGCGGTGATGGAGAAACTGGCCGCCAAGCCTATCTCGGTGCACTGCTGGCAGGGCGACGACGTGCTCGGCTTCGACCAGGAAGGGGGTCTCTCCGGCGGCATCCAGACCACGGGCAACTACCCCGGCCGCGCCCGCACCTTCGAGGAGCTGACCGCCGATTTCGAGGCCGCCATGGCCCTCGTGCCCGGTGCCAAGCGCATCAACCTGCACGCCTCCTACGCCGTCTTCACCGACGAGAACCCCTGGGTCGACCGCGATGCCATCGAGTACAAGCACTTCGAGCCCTGGGTCGCGTGGGCGAAGGCGCACGGCTACGGCATCGATTTCAACCCCACCATCTTCGGCCACCCCATGATGAACAACGAGCTGTCGCTGTCCTCGCCCGATAAGGCGACGCGCGATTTCTGGATCCGCCACTGCAAGGCCTGCCGCAAAATTTCCCAGCAGATCGGCGAGGCGCTCGATGACCAGACGCTCTGCAACATCTGGATCCCCGACGGCCTGAAGGACGTGCCCGGCGACCGCTATGGCTTGCGCGAGCGCCTGCGCGACTCGCTCGACGAGATTTACGCCGAGAAGTACGACCGCGTCATCGACTCCTGCGAGTCGAAGGTGTTCGGCATCGGTCTGGAGTCGATGACCGTGGGCTCCAACGAGTTCTACCTGGCCTACGCCGCCACGCACCCCGGCGTGTACGATCTGCTGGATCTGGGTCATTTCCATCCCACCGAGAACGTGGCCGACAAGCTCTCGGCGCTGCTGCTGTTCTTCGACAAGGTGCCGCTGCACGTGACGCGCCCGGTGCGTTGGGACTCCGACCACGTGGTGCTCTTCGACGACCCCACCAAGGAAGTGGCCATGGAAATCGCCCACATCCCCGGCGCCTGGGAGAAGGTCATCATCGGCCTCGACTTCTTCGACGCCTCCATCAACCGCGTGGGCGCCTGGGCCACGGGCACGCGCGCCATGGAAAAGTCGCTGCTCTACGCGCTGCTGCAGCCGGGCGAGCGCCTGAAAGAGCTGCAGGACACCTACCAGTTCACCGAGAAGATGATGCTGGCCGAGCAGGCGAAGTCGATGCCCTTCGGCGCCGTGTGGGACGAGTACTGCCGCCGCGCCGGCTGCCCGCTCGACGGCGAGCTGTACCCGGCCGTGGCCGCCTACGAGGCCAAAATCCTGCCCGAGCGCATGTAAGGAGCAATCATGGCATTTTTCGATCAGGCACAGGAGATGCTCTCCCAAGGCATCGACACGGCGCGCGGGGCGGTGTCCGGCGTGGCCATGGAGCAGCTGGGATTCGTGCGCGGGTTCGTGCGCCTGTGCAACGACGGCTGGGAGCAGGGCTGGCACGAGCGCAACGGCGGCAACCTCAGCTATCGTCTGCGTCCCGAGGATGTGGACACCGCTCGCAAGTTCTTCGACAAGGAGCCGCGCCCTTGGACGCCCCTCGGCGTTGAGGCGCCGACCATGGGTGGTGCATACTTCCTCGTCACCGGCACCGGCAACTACATGCGCAATGTGGCGTCCGATCCCTCTCGCAACATCGGCATTGTGGAGCTGTCCGCGGCTGGCGATGTCTACCGCATCGTGTGGGGTCTCGACGACGGGGGGCGCCCCACGTCCGAGTTCCCGACCCACGTCATGAACCACGCCGTGCGCTCTGCGGCCACCGACGGCACCTGCCGCGTCATCTACCATGCGCACCCCACCAACATCATCGCGCTTTCCTACCTGTTGCCGCTGGACGCGCGCACGTTCACGCGCGTGTTGTGGAAGGCCATGACCGAGTGCGTCGTCGTGTTCCCGGCTGGCGTCGGCGTGGTGCCCTGGATGGTGCCCGGTGGGGCCGACATCGCCCGGGCCACCTCCGAGCAGATGAAGACCTTCGACGCGGTGGTGTGGGCGAGTCACGGCCTGTTCGTCTCCGGCGCCGACTTCGATAGTACCTTCGGGCTTCTGCACACCATCGAGAAGGCCGCCGACATCTACGGGCGCGCCCGCGCCATGAACGGCGGCTCGGGCGAATTCCTGAACACCATCACCGACGAGGGGCTGCGGCAGATCGGCCGCGAGTTCAACGTCAAGATCAACGAGGCCATGCTGGATTTCCCCGCGGCTTCGGCGACCGACAACTAAGCAACTAAGAAAGGGTCTGCAAAACTATGGCTCTGTCCCAAGAGAAAAAAGGCACCATCGCCGTATCACTCACCAACTTCCTCGACTCCGGCTGCATCGTGGCCTCGGGTGTGGCGCTGGCGGCCTGGGCGATTGCTTTCAACTTCGACAACGTGTGGGTGTCCATCTTGGGCGCCGTGGGCGCGAATGCCTTCGGCGCGGCGGTGGGCGCGCTCATCGGCGGCTTTCTGGCCGATCGCTTCGGGCGCAAGTTCATCTACACCTATAACCTGCTCGTGTACGCCACGGGCGTCTTCCTCATTATGTGCGCGGTGAACCTGCCCATGCTCTGCGCCGGCATCGTCATTTCCGGCCTGTCCGTGGGCGCCGGCGTACCGTCGTCGTGGAGCTACATCTCCGAGATGTCCTCCTCCACGAGCCGCGCCGCCAACATCGGCATCAGCCAGTTCGCCTGGTCCTGCGGCCCGGCGGTCATCTTCCTCATCGCGCTTTTGTTCTCGTTCATCTTCCCCACCTTCGGGCCGGATGGCGCGCTTCTGCCGGCGGGCACCTACGGGCCCTTCGACGGCCTGTTCGCCATGCGTCTGTTGTTCCTCATCCTGTTCGTGGTGGCGCTCATCGCGTGGAATCTGCAGCGCAAGCTGGAGGAGTCGAAGGACTGGACGGAAAAGCAGTCCGCGGCTGAGGGCAAGCGCGACACCTTCATCCAGATGATGGGCCGCGCGCTGACCAATTCGGTGAACGTGAAGTCTATCGTGTTCCTGGTGGCGGTGTACCTGACGTGGAACATCGTGGCCGGCACCATGGGCCAGTTCATGCCCTACATGTACGCGGCAGCCGGGCATTTGGACGACACGACCATCTCGCTTCTACAGGCGGTCATGTGGATCCTCACGGCGGTGGGTTCGCTTGCCATCTTCTCGAAGTTCGGCGACAAGGTCCCGCATCGCATCCTGTTCGCGGCCACGGCCGTGATGGCGCTGGCGGCCTGGGTGGTCATGGTGTTCTTCGGCATGCAGCTGGAAGCGGGCACGGCCGATAGCTGGGGCTGGCTTCTGTGGGTGTTCGTGGCGCTGTGGGGCATCTCAGCCGGCTTCTCGGCCCAGTGCTTCTATGCGCTGTGGTCGACGGAGCTGTTCCCGACGCTGTATCGCGGCGGCGTGCAGGGCATCATGTTCTTTTTGGTGCGCGGCGTGCTGGGCATCTGGTCGCTCGTGGCCGTGGCGGGCCTCGGCGTGGAAACCCCGGCGGGCTTCGTGACCGCTGGCATCATCATGTGCGGCTTTCTCTTGGTATCGCTCGTGGTGGGCGTCATCTGGTGCCCCAACACCCAGGGCCGCACCCTCGACGAGATCACCGAGGAGCGCTACGGGAAACATATCGATTAGCTGCACCCTAAGCACACCGTCGTGTTGCGCCGAATACGCGCTGCCATTTGTCGAGCGCGATCTTAATTCCTCAACGACCCTGCCTCGGCGGGGTCGTTTTGCGTGGGGCGTGAAAACGAACCGCCCCTTTCGTAACGTCGGTTTCGCTTACCAGAAAACTCCTCGAAACAATGCGCCATTAACTTGGAACGTGCCGGGTGCAGCCGTTGCGGTGGCTCCGACGTGGTATCTTATTCCGATCATCGACCCGAGTGAGGAGCGAACCCGTTATGTCGAAAGTGACCGATCTGTACGGCTCCATGGTGTTCAACGAGCATGTGATGCGCGAGCGTCTGCCGAAGACCACCTACAAGCAGCTGATGAAGACCATCAAGGAGGGCGCGCCCTTAAACGAGGACGTGGCCAACGTCGTCGCCCATGCCATGAAGGAGTGGGCCATCGAGAAGGGCGCTACCCATTACACTCACTGGTTCCAGCCGCTGACGGGCATCACCTCCGAGAAGCATGACAGCTTCATCGATCCCGCCGATGACGGCTGCGCCATCATGACCTTCTCCGGCAAGGAACTCATCCAGGGCGAGCCCGATGCCTCCAGCTTCCCCTCCGGCGGCCTGCGTGCCACCTTCGAGGCCCGCGGATACACCGCCTGGGATCCCACCTCCTACGCCTTCATCAAGGACGAGGTGCTCTGCATCCCCACGGCCTTCTGCAGCTACACCGGCGAGGCGCTCGACAAGAAGACGCCGCTTCTGCGCTCCATGAAAGCCATCGAGACCCAGGGCCGCCGCGTGCTCGACCTGTTCGGCGACGACTCGTCCGATCGCGTGACCACGACCCTCGGCGCCGAGCAGGAGTACTTTCTCATCTCCGAGAAGGACTACGAGAAGCGCCTCGACATCATGCTCACGGGCCGCACGCTGTTCGGCTATCCGCCGGTAAAGGGCCAGGAGCTGGAGGAGCACTACTTCGGCGCCATTCGCCCCACGGTGAACGAGTTCATGAAGGAGCTCGACGACGAGCTGTGGGCGCTCGGCATTTCCGCGAAGACCAAGCACAACGAGGTGGCCCCGGCCCAGCACGAGCTGGCGCCCATCTTCGCCGAGACGAACCGCGCGGTGGACGAGAACCTGCTCACCATGGAGAAGATGAAGCTTCTGGCCAGCCACTACGGCCTGGTGTGCCTGCAGCACGAGAAGCCCTTCGAGTCCATCAACGGGTCGGGCAAGCACAACAACTGGTCCATCTCCGCCGGCGGCCGCAACCTGCTCGATCCGGGCGAGAACCCCATGGAGAACCTGCGCTTCCTCGTGTTCCTCACCGGCGTTATTGAGGCGGTCGACGAGTATCAGGAGCTTCTGCGCATGTCGGCGGCGAGCGCCGGCAACGACCACCGTCTCGGCGCCAACGAGGCGCCCCCGGCCATCGTGTCCATGTTCCTCGGCGACGAGCTGGGCGCGATTGTGGAGGCGCTCATCGACGATCACGACTACACCTCGGCCGAGCGCGTATCCATGGACCTTGGCGTGGACGTGCTGCCGAACTTCATCAAGGACAACACCGACCGCAACCGCACGAGCCCCTTTGCCTTCACGGGCAACAAGTTCGAGTTCCGCATGCCCGGCAGCGCCCAGAACCTGTCGGACGTGAACATGGTGCTGAACACGGCCATGGCCAAGTCGCTGAAGGAATTCGCCGATCAGATGGAAGGCAAGACCGGCGAGGAGTTCGAGGCGGCCGCCATCGACTACATCAAGCGCACCCTGCGCGACCACGAGCGCATCATCTTCAACGGCGACGGCTATTCCGAGGAATGGGAGAAGGAGGCCGAGCGCCGCGGGCTGGCGAACCATCGCACCACGGCCGACGCGCTGCCGTGCCTGGTCGACCAGAAGTCCATCGACTTGTTCGCCGAGTTCGGCGTGCTCACCGAGGACGAGGTCCGCTCCCGCTACGAGGTGAAGCTGGAGAAGTACAACAAGATCATGAACATCGAGATTCGCGCCATGAAGCGCCTGGTGCGCCGCGATTACCTGCCGGCCATCAACCGCTATGCCGCCAAGCTCGCCAACGGCATCACCTCTATCCGCAACGTGCTGCCCGAGGGTGACACCTCGTTCATGGAGGACAAGCTGAAGAAGCTCGTGGAAGGGGCCGCCGAGATCAACCGTCAGTTGGAGAAGCTGCACAGCTTGCATCGCGCTTCGCTGGAAGTGGCCGATCAGCAGGAGCGTGCGAACATGAACGCGCATGAGATCGTGCCGGTCATGGACGCTCTGCGCGCGGCCGTGGACGCTATGGAGATCATCGTCGAGCGCGAAGCCTGGCCGGTGCCCACCTACAACGAGATTCTGTTCTACGCCTAAGCGCGAAGCGCGTTGAGGCCGAGCGAACAGGATTGGTCGTTCAATCCGATCGAGCTTCGTTTTCGTCAGGTTTTTAAAAGAACCCGCCGTTCTGGCGGGTTCTTTTTTTGCAGCGGGCAGGATGCCGTGTACGTTGGAGGCTGCTCAGATGGCAAGTTTTCCGAGGATTGCGACACGCAAGTTCAATCAGTCTGAATAAAGTAACGCTATACGTATAATGAAAAGCCTTCTAGCGTCGGCAAAGGCCCCTATGCTGGCTAGTAACCGATTTGGACGTCGAAAACCTCGAAAAACTTGCCAGAAAAAGAGCATCAAGCATGCGGGGAAGGTGCGGGACGGGTGGGGGACGGACGGAAGAGTGCGCGGGTGGCTGTGTCCCGCTCACTCTTCCGCCCCGTGCTCCTACACGCCCTGGCGGAGGCTGGCGGCTACGGCGTGGAGGATGTCGTTGCGCTGGGTGCTCGCCACGAGGCTCGCCAAGGGAGCGGCGGCCAGCGGCATGTTGGCGTCGCAGAGCTCGATGAGCGCGCGGCCCACCACTTCCATCACGTCGTCCAGGGGCGCCAAGGGCACGCCGGCCGTGCGCAGGCAGGCCGTGGGATCCCAATCGCTGCCGGGCACGTTGTTGCCCATCTCGCTCACCAAGTCGTTGCGCTCGCGCAGGGCGGCCTCGCCCATGGGGCTCGTCTCCGGCACACGCAGGTAGCAGGCCAGCGCCTCGGGCAAACGTCCCGTCTGCCAGTAGGCGAAGGCCAGCCGGTAGTACACATAGGCGATGTCGTTCCCGGTGACGGCCACGCGCAGGGCATCGCGGGCCACGTCGATGATCCGGTCGTAGTGGTCGCCCTCGGCGAAGCAGGTGATGAGGTCGTTGTAGGCCGGGGCGCTTGTGGGGGCCAGCTCGATGCAGGCTCGGGCCTGGGCCTCGGCGGCGTCCAAGTCGCCCATGTCGCGGTAGATGCGCGAGAGCGATGAACGGGCCGCCTGACCGATGTCCGAGGCGCGCACGTAGCGCACGGCGGGGTCGCTTTCCACGAGGCTCGTCAGATAGCGGGCGAAGACGTTCTCGCAGTACAGAAGGCGGCGCGGCTCGGCGGGCTGGGCGAGGTCGTCCGCTATGACGTCGCTCGTCGCGGCGGCGCTCGTCTCGGCGACGATGTCCTCCAGCTGGGCCACCGCCAGAAGCAGCGAGTCGTCCTTCTCCTCCATGATGGCGCGGTAGCGGGCGGCCAGATCGGCGTTCTGCTCGCTCATAACGTCCAAATCGCTCACGATGTCGGCATGCAGAAGCCCGCGCAGGTTCTCCGGCAAAGGACGGGTGTCCTCGGCCACGGGGGTGAAGGGAACCGACAGCTCCACCGGCAGCGGCTCGACGGGCTGCAAGTTGCCCGCCTCATCGATGTTGATGGCGAACTGGGCCAGATGCAGCATGTCGAACAGCGCAGCCGGGTCGCATTCGGTGGCCGGCGCGGAGAACTCGCCGCTGCGGATTTTCGCCATGGCGCCCATGGTGAAGGGGATGCGGCCGAACTCCAGCGACATCACGGTCGGGCCCGCGATGGAACCCTCGCGGCCGTTCACGACGACGCGCGTCACGCCGACGGAGGTGCCGAAAGCGGCGGCGGCGATGAGGGCCGCCAGGCGCAGGGCGTAGGCGGCCGCGGCGGCAGGACGTTGCGCAGTGCAATCGGCCCACTGGCCCGTGGCGCTGCTCCAGCGCGACTTCGGGAACACGTCGGGGGTAGGCAGCGACACGCTGGCCACGATGGTTCCGGTGGCGCTGTCGCAGGCGAAGCGGTATTCCAGGCGGAAGGGGACCACCATGGCCTCGCAGGCGGCGGCCAGACGCGTGGAGAGATCCCAGTTGCCGCCGCGAGTGCCCGTCGTGCCGTACTGGGTGTCCAGCTTGTTATCGCGTTCGGCGGCGGTCAGGTAATCGTTGGCATCGTTGGCGATGGAGCGCAGCACCTGCCAGTCCAGCTCGCTGCAGGCGCTCTCGGTCGTGGCGCTCACAAAGGCGGTGCCCTCGTCGCCTTCCAAGGCCTTCGAAATGAGGGCCAAACGATCGAGCACGGACTCGATGCGCAGAATGGTGCCCCGGTTGCCGGCTGAAATCGTGCTGTCGTCGAAGATGGACCAGAACAGGCCCGTGGTGTTCAGGCGGCGCAGCTCCACCGGATGCTCCACGGCGATGGCGCGCAGGCTGGGCGCCTCGGCTTCGGAGAGCAGGCGGGCGGCGTAGGCATCGAAGCCCGAAGACGAGGTCGGGTCGGCCGGGTCGGCCATGGACACGCGGAACAGCAGGCCGTCGATGGCGTCGGGCAGCGGGGTGGCGGTGAACTCCGCCAGCGCGTCGCGGGTGGTGCGGCCCGAGGCGGTGGCGCCGGCCGCGTTCTGGGAGCCGCCGTCTTTGGCGGGCTTCTCGGGGTTGTTGCCCTTTTTGCGGAAGAAATCGAACACGGCGGAACCTTTCACCGGAGTAGTTGGATAAGTCTGCCCATTGTCCCACAGTGCGCGGTGTTTCACCGTGTCAACTTGGGAGAAATTGCCAGACCATCACGGTTTTCAGGAGATTTGCGAGCTTAATTGACGGGAAAGGGGGTGAGGTCAACAACATTCATGAGCAAAAGCATCAGGAATGTTAGCGAGCGATGCGCGGCGAAGCCCTCTGCGGCGCCGCCCGTCAGGCATTGTGCAGTTTGTAGCCCATGCCCCACACGGTTTGCAGGTAGCCGTCGGTGCCGGTGGGCTTCAGCTTGCGGCGCAGGTTCGACACGTGCACGTTCACCGTGGAGTCCTCCACCGAGTAGGGCTCGCCCCAAGCCAGCTCGAAGAGCTCCTGCTTGGTGAACACCTTCTGCGGCCGGCCCATGAGCAGCTCTAGGATGTTGAACTCCGTGCGCGTGAGGGCCACCTCCTCGCCGTCGACGCAAAAGACGCGCCCGTCGGGATCCAGCTCCCAGCGGCGGAAGGCGAGCAGCTGCGAGGAGCCGTCCGCCTTCGCGGCGCCCACGGCCGTCCCGGCATGCGCGCGCTCGGCATGGTGGCGTCGCTGCACCTCGATGCGGGCCTGCAGCTCGTCTAAATCGAAGGGCTTGGTCAGGTAGTCGTCGGCGCCGGCTTGCAGAAGGGAAATCTTGTCGGCGGCGGTGATGCGCGCCGAGATGACGATGATGGGCAGCGCGCTATCGGCGCCGCGGATGGCGCGCACGATCTCCTCGCCGGGCACGCCGGGCAGCATGAGATCGGTGATAACGACGTCCGGGCGCTGCTCGCGCAGAAGCAAGAGGCCCTCGGTGCCCGAGAAGGCCTGGCGGCAGCGGTAGCCGCGACGCTCCAGATGCGCGCAGACCACCTCGTTGATAGAGGGGTCGTCCTCGATGATGAGTATGTCGGCGACGGTTTCCATGGCAAGCAGGATAATACGCGCGGATGCGTTGGCGTCGGCATCTTCAAACAATCTTAACGCTTCGCCAGAACTTTCTTTAATTCCCGCGTCCACACTGAAAGTCGCTGGAAATGCGGTATAAGCGAGAAAGGATGGAAGCGATGGGATCTGTGAGAGAAGGGAGACGGCCGTGAACGTCATCGAGGCCCGCGGGCTGACCAAGGTCTACGGCGGCCGCGCGGTGGTGCGCGATTTCACCATGACCATGGCTGCGGGCGACATCTACGGCTTTGTGGGGAAAAACGGCGCTGGCAAATCGACGGTCATGAAGATGATCTGCGGCGACGCCCTTCCGACGGCTGGTGAGGTCGTTCTGTTCGAAAGCGATCGAGCCTCGGCGGGGGCCGCGGGCGCTGCGGGGCCGGATGAGGGCGGCGTGCGGCGCATCGGCGTGCTGATCGAAGAGCCGGGGCTGCTTTTGAACCTGTCGGCCTACCGGAACCTCATGGCGAAGGCACTCGCCTGGGGCATCGTGGACGGTCCGGCCCGCTGCGAGGAGGTGCTCAGGCTCGTGGGGCTCTCCTCGGTTGGCAACAAGAAGGTGCGCGGGTTCTCGCTCGGCATGAAGCAGCGGCTGGGGCTCGCCATGGCGCTGCTCGGCAGCCCCGATGTGCTGCTGTTAGACGAGCCTTTCAACGGGCTCGACCCCGAGGCGACGCGCGCCATGCGCAACCTCATCGTGCGCGTGAACGAAACCTTGGGCATCACGGTGGTCGTCAGCTCGCATGTGCTCGATCAGCTCGATCGCATGGCCACGCGCTACGGGGTCATCGCCGACGGGCGCATGGTGCGCGAGATGACGGCCGAGGAGGTGGCCGCCGAGTGTCGCAGCAGCCTGCGCGTTCGCACCGAGAACCCGGCCCGGGCGCTGGCACTTTTGGAAGAGGCGTATCCCGCGCTCGCCTTCAAGGCGGAGCTGGACGGGGCCATTGTTATCACGGGGGACTACGACGATGGTGCTATCAGCCGTCTGCTTGCCGGCGCCGGCGAGGTGGTGCGCGAGCTGTCCCAAGGCCGCCGCGATCTGGAAGAGTACTTCGTGGAACTGATGGAAGGGGGCGCGCAGTATGTTTAACTTGCTGAAGAGCGATATCTACCGCCTCGTGCATGGCAAGATGCTCTGGGTGGCCGCTATCGTGCTGGTGGCTCTGTCTGTTCTGGCGGCCGGCATGATGCACTGGGTGTCCTCGCCGGAGTTTCTGCGCATGACGGCGACGAGTTTCGAGATGACCGTGAACGTCGGCGACGGGGTGACCGGCGGGGCCGGCGTCCTGGGCGAAGGAGATGCTGCCGCTGCGAATGCATCAGCGGAAGCTGCGGCTGCGGCCGGCGCCTCGGGGCGCGGCCTGTCGCTGGATGAGCTGGACACGCTAGGCGCTGCCGAGGCCGCCGGATCGGCCGAATCCGAAGAGGACAGCGTGCGCGACGATGAGACGGCGAGCGATTCCGCATTCGCCTCGAGCGAGCTGTGGGATCTCGTCGCTGACAATCCCGAGGCGCTCAGCGACGCCGATTTCGAAGGAGTGTCCCGCGACATGCGCACCCTGGCCTCGCCGGCCGATATGCTGGGAGATATGGCGGTGTCGGGAGGGGCGTTGGCCATGGTCGTCTCGCTGGTGACGGCACTCTTTCTTGCCCAGGACTTCTCCATGCGCTTCGCGCGCAACTTGGTGATGGATCGCCGGGGGCGCGTGCGCTACTACGGCGAGAAGCTGGTGCTCGTCGGTCTTCTCGCGGCCTTCTATCTGGCCGTGGTCGCCCTGGCCGGAGCCGCGTCCTTCGCGGCGGCAGGCTTCACCTATGCGGCGGCAAGCCCGTTGGGCGACCTGGCGCTCTTCCTCGGGCTGGCCTGGCTTTTGGCCTTCGCCTACGGGTGCACGACGGCGGTCATCGTGTGGGCGAGCCGCAGCGCCGGGGCCGGGGTGGCCTGGGCGCTCGTGGTCAGCTCCGGCATCGCCGGCTCGCTTCTCGGCCAGGTGCTGCTTCTGCTGGGCCGGGGCGTGCCCTGGATCGGCGCGTTGGAGCCGTGGATGCTCGCCTCCTGCATGCAGAATGTGGGCAATCACGCCTCGACGCTGCTCGCGACGCCTGCTGCCGCCCCGCTGACCATGGCGCCCCTCGCTGTGCAGGTGCTCATCGTGGCCACCGCCGCGGTTGCCCTCTGCGCCGTGCTGACGTTCGGCCCGCTGTGGAAGCGCGATTTGTAGGAGACATCCGGTGGAGGGGCGTGGCAACGTCTCACTGCATGCTAGTCTCCGTAGGGGGCGACCTCGGTCGCCCCTTGCCACAACTAGAGCCATGCGACAGGTGCTCTGCAACAAACGAAACGAGAAAGGACAGTTGTGACGCTTGCCATATGCTTCGGGGGCCTGGCGCTCTGCGGGTTCGCGCTGGTGCTGCTGTACGGCCACGAACTTCGCCGCATGGCCCGCTTCCTGCGGAATCGCGACGGACGCTCCAATAGCCGCTTGACCACCGAAATGCCCGGACCCGGGTTCGCCGATCTGGCTCGTGCGGTGAACGGCACGCTGGATGCCGCCGACCGGCGCGAGCGCGAGCGCGCCGCCGAGCAGCGCCAGTTCCAGCGCGATCTGGCGAGCCTGTCCCACGACATTCGCACGCCGCTCATGGGTGCGAAGGGCTATGTCTCCCTGGCCGCCGAGGAGCCGGACGATGCTCGCCGCGCCCATTACCTGCAGGCAGCCGAAGCGCGCCTGGCCGACATGGAGGGCCTGCTGGACGCGCTGTTCGCCTACGCCCGCGCCACCGATGCCGCGTCCGATCTGGATAGGCGCCCCCTTGTCGTTCTGCCCGTGCTCGCCGATGTGCTCACTGGTCAGTTTCCCGCTTTCGAAGAGCGCGGCTGGGAGCCGGCGGTGGACTTTCCCGACGAGTCCCTGGTGGTCGAGGCTGACAGCGAGGCGCTGGCTCGTATGTTCGAGAACCTGGTGAGCAACGCCCTGCGCTATGGGACGTCCGCGCCGTCTATCATTCAGCGGGGTCGCACTTTGACCTTTTCCAACAAGGTTCCCGACCCGGCGGCTATCGACGTCAACCGTCTCTTCGAGCGCTTCTACCGCGCCGATGTCGCTCGCGCCCAAGGAGGCGCAGGCCTGGGCCTTGCCGTGGTGGCCAGCCTCGCTACCGCCCAGAACATAGAGGTTGAGGCCTCTTTGGAAGGCGACGAGCTTTCCCTGGCCCTTATCTTTCCTCCTGTTTCCGGAGAAGTGTGAGAGGGGAGGGCGGAGTCGGCTGCCGGGGTCGCGCTCTTCCGCAATGAAAACGGTCCCGCAGCCCTTTTGCGGCTGCGGGCCCGTGGCGTTCGGGCGTGGCCTTGCTTGGCGTTGCTCGGTCTTGCAGGTGCTAGAGTGCGGCGATTTCGCGGTAGGCGTTCATGGCCGTTTTGCGGCTCATCTTCGACGTGTCCCCTTTGAGGAAGGCGTAGAAGTTACCCTTGTTCAGACGGGTGACGCGGCAGGCCTCGGCGCGGGTCATGTTCTTGTCGGCCAGAAGATCGCCGAAGGCGGTCGAGACGTACTTCAGGATTTTGCGGTCGACCTCGATGCGCGAGGAATCAGTGCGCCATTCGACGAGGATGGTTTTGAACGGGTCGCCGTCGGGCAACATGCCCAGGTACACCTCCAACGGACGCCCCGACGCATGCCAGTGTTCGACGAACTCGTCGAACATCTCGGCCGCTTTCGTGCCCTCCGCGCGCCGGAGCAGGTATTCCTCGCGTCCGTCGCAGATCGCAAGCAGAAGAAGCGGCGCGAATGCCTCGGGATGCGCAT
Source organism: Adlercreutzia sp. CNCM I-6215 (assembly GCF_977072315.1). Lineage (NCBI taxonomy): Bacteria > Bacillati > Actinomycetota > Coriobacteriia > Eggerthellales > Eggerthellaceae > Adlercreutzia > Adlercreutzia sp. CNCM I-6215. The sequence goes on from NZ_CDRVMA010000004.1 coordinate 105,639, forward strand.
CCTCGGCGGCGGCGAAGAACTTCTTCGTGCTTGTAGTGTTTAAACCGGTCAAACCTTGGCAGCGTTTAAGTAGGAAATAGCGGAATGAACAGGCCATACTTCTCCTTTCTCTCTGAGAGCCGAAATTATTAATAGAATCAAATAATACTTTTCATGACCAAATTAATCAAGAACAAGTTCGCGATCGCCACAAATGCCCCACGAGCGGCGATGGCCTATCGCTATCATTTTCAGTATCATCACTCTCGTTTATACTATCATTTACTCTATCATCACTATCATTTATACTATCATCCTGCAACAATATGATAGTGATGAGGAGATGCCATGGGACTTCCGACAAGTATAGAAACCCTGATCGAAGGGACTATTGTGGAAAGTGCGCGCATCGAATTCAAGGAGACGTGGGATCCGCAGGCATCTCTCAAGACTATTTGCGCGTTCGCCAATGATATTGACAACTGGGGTGGAGGGTATCTCGTCATTGGCGTTCGCGAGGATACCGCAGGCTATCGAACGGTAGTGGGGGTGCCGACGGATAAAGTTGATCTGTGGCTCAAGGATATGGTCAACAAGTGCAAGCTTATCCAGCCCGACTACATGCCCATTGTGGACGTTGCTGAGTACGAGGGCAAAGCCCTCATCGTCGTTTGGGCGCCCGGCGGAAGCGTGCGCCCCTACTCCTCCCCTAAAAGCATGGGGAAAAAGAGCGAGCGGATTTATTGGATACGCAAAATGGCGAGCACTCTGTCGCCATCCGAGGCTGAGAGACGCGACCTGTACAACCTCGCCAATAATGTCCCTTTCGATGATCGCGTGCACCATGGAGCGGAAGTTGACGACCTGAACATCACGCTCATCAAGGGATATCTTCGCGAGGTGGGAAGCTCGCTGTACGCGGAAGCCGATACGATGGACTTCGTAGAACTCTGTCAGCGCATGGATATCGTGCAGGGTCCCAAGGAATACCTGAAGCCGAAAAACGTCGGGCTCTTGTTCTTCGCGTCGGAGCCGGAACGCTTTTTCCCCTATGCGCGCATCGATATCGTTGAACTGCCCGAAGGGGAGGGAGGCAGTCGACTTGAGGAGCATATTTTTGCAGGCCCCCTTCACCATCAGATGCAAGATGCCTTGCGCTACCTGAGGAACAATGTCATCGAGGAGCGTGTTCGGAAGTATCCCGACAGAGCCGAGTCCGATCGCTACTTCAACTATCCTTACGATGCGATCGAGGAAGCGCTTGCGAACGCTGTTTATCATAAGGGTTACGATGTGCGCGAGCCCATAGAGGTGCGCGTTCTGCCCGACCGCATTGAATTACTCAGCTTTCCCGGAGCCGACCGCTCGATCAGCGCCGAGGGCCTAAGGCAATTTCGGGCGGTGAGCCGACGGTACCGAAACCGACGGGTGGGCGAGTACCTGAAGGAGCTGGGTCTCACTGAGGGCCGCAACACTGGCATAAGGAAGATGCTCGCCGCGCTGAGGAACAACGGCTCTCCCGATCCCATCTTCGAGACCGATGAGGAGCGCCTCTATTTTCTTGTGACCATTTTCGCCCGTCAAGACGAGAAAGAGCAATTCGGAAACGCCTCGGGGGATTTTGCGCACGAAGGCAGCGTGGCCTCTCGGGGCTATGGGAGCGAGGGTAGTTTGTCGACGGAGAAGGATAGGGATGCTCCCACCTGCAGAAGGGTAGGCGCCGGCGAGAGGCGTGAGCTGCTGCTGCGCATGTTCGAGGAAGAGCCGTCTAGCTCCATTCTCCAGGCAAGCAAGCGTCTCGGTGTGAGCGTCGCCACCGTCAACCGCGATGTCGAAGTGCTCAAGCAAGAAGGAAGATTGATGCGAGAAGGATCCAGCAAGTCGGGGTGTTGGCGCGTGTTGTGAGGGCGTCCGAATGGGGAGGGATGACACGTTGCTTGCCTTATGACCTCCGCTTCCGCTATGGTTAAATTGCAGAAGCGAAAGCGTGGGAAGAAGGATGGCGTGACGGTGTGTCCCGCAATCGGCAGTGAAGAAGTTCCCTGGGTTCGGAACGATGAAGAGCTCATGCTCGCCACAAGTCGGCGGCATCCGCCGACTTGTGGCGAGCGACGGACGATAGCTGTTTTGCCTCTACAGCTCCACTTCGTCGATGAGGTGGATGAGGTCTTGCTGGCTGTGGATGTTCAGCTTGCGGTAGATGTGGCGGATGTGGGTCTTCGCCGTGCCCTCGGAGATGTAGAGCTGCTGCTGGATGTGAGATGACTTGTAGCCGCGGGCCAGGTAGTACATGACCTCGCTCTCGCGGCGCGACAGCAGGTAGGTGTTGGCGATGACTTCGCAGCGTTGACGGAAGCGACCTCGGGCAGCGGGGGTGTCCTCGGCTGGCGGGGTGGCGTCGGAACCCTCAGTGAAGATGGAGCGCGAGAAGTCCATGGCCTGGCGGGCCGGGGAGGGGGCGGGGGTCGCAGCGCCAGTCGCGGCGGCTTCGACTCCTCCTTCGGCCTCGTCTTCGATTCCCTCTGCGTCGACACCTTGCTCCTGCGGGGCGTTTCCGCGGTTTGCGGTGGTTGCCGCGGCGGAGAGCGCCTCGAGCACCTCCTCGGGGTCGCCCAAATCGGCGAGGGCGGAGGCCACGGCCCGCTCCCACGAGGTCGCATCGGTGATCTCGGCCGCCTCTTCGCCTGTGTGGGCGGCTGCTGGCGCGTCCCCCTCGTTCACCACGATGAGTGGGGTGCGGGGAAGGTTCTGCGCGGCGGCGGCCCTCTTCGGCGTCACGGCAACGATAGCGGCCATCTCGTGCTCGTCGGGCAGAAGGGCGTAGGCAAGCATCATGGCCACAAGTACGATGAGCACGGTGCCCATTTCGCCGAGGCCGGTGGGCGTCCCGAGGGCCCCGGTGAACAGTAGCGAGGTAGAGCCGCCGAGGGCCGCCAGCGCCATAACACCGCGGCCGAGGCCGAATACGAAGATGGGGGAGAGGCGGAAGCGCTGGGAGAGCTCCGAGAAGAAGATCCACATAAGCGCCTCGAAGGACATGTATCCGACAAGCACCACCGAGGTCCCCCAAAACGACGTGCCCCCGGTCGTGAAGGGGATGAAAATGGCCGTTACGGCGATGAACGGGATGAGCGGCCGGAAGAAGATATGCCAGCGCTCGTCGCCGCCGAGGGCGAGAAACGTCACCATAATGAGCACCGTGGCGACGCAGGCGGTGACGAACAGCAACGCCTGATCTTCGAAGGCGCTGCCGGGCAGGATGGTCTCAATGGAGGTTTGGCGCATGATGCCCAGGGCCACGCCGAGGAAGAACACCGGCAATCCGAAGCGCATCACGAAACGCGCGTGATTGATGGGCAGCGGCTGGAAAAAGAGCTGGCGATTGTCGAAATCGAGGCTCACGTGGCGACGCAGCACAAGCAGGAGGGCGATTTCCGCAAAGGGAATGAGCGCGCTTGCCGCGCCGCCCCACGGGAAGGGGATCTGGTGCAGCACGAGGCCGTAGATGCCGAATCCGATGGCGATGGAGAGCGCTCCGTTAATGATGATGGAGGCTGAGTCGCGCCGCGAGAAGGCGATGCCCCAAGCAAGCAGCAAGATGGAAGAGCCCGTTCCCGTCAAGATGCCCGAAATGATTTGCAGCGTGCTGCCGTCGAAGGGCGATTCCGCGCCCGACCCGAGCAAGAGAAGCGTTCCCGTTGCGCCGAGCAGTGCGGCTGCAATGAGGGTGGGGGTGGCGTGCAGCGCCCGGATGAGCTTGGTGTCGAGGATGCTTGCGATAAGCAACAGCAGGCCGTAGATGAGGATCGAGACGAAATAGGCCAGGGACAGTTGATCGTTGAAGGGCCCGGCCTGAAGGCCTCCGGTTCCGAAAATGCCGCCTTTGTCGAACATGGAGCTGTAGATCCACGCTTGATGCAGGCCGTAGCCGAACGAAATGAGACTTAATTCGCCGAAGGATGCGCCTTCCTTGAAGTCGATTTTGATCGTAACGCGAGGAACCTGAAACCCCATAATCCCCCTCCTGTGCGCCCGGCCGTCTCACCAGGCAAGATGGTGCTTAATAGTTGAGTCAGGGGATTATAGATAGCGGATGATGCTTCGTCAACCCCGCCTTCCCAAGCCCCTTTCCCGTGGCCCGCGCTGCGTGCGAGTTCCGGCTCGTGCCTGCGACCTCGCGTGCGCGCCCTGCGCAGGATGCGCAGGGCCACCGCTGGTCGACGATGGCCCTGCAACGGTCGGCGACCTACTTGGTCACCGTGATCACCACGTTGTCGTAGCGATCGAGAACGGTCGAGCCATCGCCCTTCGCGGGGGCGGTGTAAGCCTCGCTCACGTTCTGGGACGTGGCGGCGTAGGCGCCTTCCGCGTCCTTGTAGGCCTGCTGCTCGCCGGTGGCATACACGCTGATCTCAGCGTTGTAGCCGTTGGCGGCGAGGTAGTCGGCCACCGACTGAACGTCATAGTTGTGAATGGCGTCCAGCCCGTTTTGGTTCTCGCTGGAGATGATGCCCTCGGTAAGGACGACATCGGCCGTGCTGCCCGCCGGAACGAACATCAGGTCGGAGTGCACGTCGCCTCCCACGGCGGTCTCGTCGACCACCATGAAGACCTCGTAGCTACCCAGACCGTCAGAGGAATCCGACACGCTGTCGTCGTGCACGTAGTAGAAGCCGTACGCCGGGACAGCGATCAGGGCTGCGCACAGGCAGGCCAGAACCGCGATGGCAAGAACCTTCTTGCCGAATGCTGCGTTGGTCATAAGTGCTCCCTCAATCGTGGTCGCCCCGCAGTTTCGCAACGCAGCCCCATTATGGCGCGCGCACGGAAAAGGTCAAGGGCAAAACCCCAGGTGCAGCGCACAATCATCCTCGTGGAAGGGCGAAATCATCACGAGAGGATGATGCCGCTTTTCGCAAAGATGGGCCTGGTCGTATGAGCTGGGCGCCGCGATGCTTCCTAGAATGTAGGACGAAGAGGATAGGAAGCGGCGTCTGCTATCGGATTGCTCGAGCGAACGAAGGGCGAAAAGAGCCTTCCGCGCATCGGGGTTCGCGATGACGACCGCACGCGAAACGAGAGAGGAAACCTGTATGGCCTATCAGCATCAGGGTTCTTGCGCGAGTGCCGGGGACACCCTCGAGCTGCTCGCCTTCGACGACGAGTTCGACCCTTTGGCGGTGGACGATTCGGAGATCGACCAGGAATGGATGGACGACGAGAACCCCTACGACACCATCGACTACCCCACCATGCGCAACATGCCCGAGACGGTGCACCACGATCCGGTGTACTCGCCGGCACGCCAAGGCAGCGCCACCGAGGCGCTTCAGGCGCTCATTGTCCGCAACCCCAACCGTCGGCCCGTGCTGCTGAACATCATCGGCCTGTGCGAGGGCGGCTGCCCCTCGAGCGTCATTTCCGAGCGCGTGGATGAGTGGCAGCGCGACAACTGGTCGGTATACGCTCCCATGACGCTTTGCCGCATGTTGGAGCGCGCCGGAGCGCTTACGTTGGAGATGCCCGACGTGTCCGAGGAGCACGAGAGCGCCGAGGAGGGTGTGGCGTACCTGGAGATTCGCGAGACCGTGGATCCGGTGTGGCGCGCGACTCCCGAGGCGTTGGCCTTGCGCGCGGAGTACCTCGCCGGCAAGAGCTTCCGCGCGGTTGTGCTGGGATCCGACGAGGCGCGCTACGCCGAGGTGTACGCGGCGGTTATGGAAGCCCTTGAAGAGGCGCCGCGAAAGCTGGACGCCATTGAGAGCCTGACCGACGCCATGGAGATCACCAAGTCGCCGCGCCGCTTCGGTCAGCACTTCATCGATGTGCTGGAAACCTGCGACTGCGTCATCTGGGGCGATGGCGCCTGGAACTTGACCGATTTGGGGCGGGCTATGCTCGCCGAGCTGAAGAGCGCGAAGGAGGCTTAACGCTATGGTCGTTATGGAAGAAGCCGTCGTTGAGGAAGCTGCCGCTTCCGAGGATGTGAACCTCGTTGAGCTGATGAACGCCCGCGCCCGATCCTACGGCATGCTGGCGCGTCTGTTCCGCGAAGAGGTGGATCTGCCGACGCTGCGCGAGCTGCAGAAGATGCGCTTTCCCCAGGCCACGGGCAATGCGGCCGCCGATGAGGGCTACCACCAGCTGTACGACTACCTGAAGCGCGCCTGGGACGACTCGGTGACCGAGCTCGCCATCGATTACGTGAGCACGTTCATCGGCCACGGCGTGAACGGGTATTCCGCCGCCTATCCGTACGAGTCGGTGTACACGTCCGAGCGCCGTCTGCTCATGCAGGAGGCCCGCGCCGAGGTGCTCGCCACGCTGCGCGAAAACGAGTTGAAACGCGGCAACTGGAACGAGGCCGAGGACCACATCGCGCTGGAGCTCGAGTTCATGCAGCGCATGGCCCTGCGCGCCGCCGAGGCGCTGTCCGACAACGCCGAGGACGAGGCGATCGCCTACCTGCGCACGTCCTACGACTTTTTGGAGAATCACCTGCTGAACTGGGTTCCCATGCTGGTCGCCGATATGCGCATGCACGCCCGCACCTTGTTCTACCAGGGTCTGGGGCAGCTGACGCTCGGCTCCCTGCAGGAGGACGAAGCCGTCCTGCGCGAGCTTTTGGATTCCGTGGAAGCTTAAGCGGCCTTTTGCGGCCCAAACCTTACCAACCCCTTCCTTCTTTCCCCTCCCTTCGTCGGCCCCGCCCCTCCTCGGCGGGGCCGACCCGTTTTCGCGTGCTGCCCCGCGGTGTGCGAGAGGAAGCTACTTGGAAAACAACGGGTAGCGTACCCAGAAACTACGCTACCCGTTGTTTTCCAAGCAGAATGAAGAGCGAGGAAAGAGAAAAACTACGCTAACCGTCATTTCTCAAGCAATTGAGGGATACCGTCCGGCGGTGAGGGGGGAAATGGCGAAACAAGAAAAGCCCCGGTTGCGGGGCTTTTCTTGAGAGGGTTTGTCGGCGGTTGATGGGTTGCCGGCTCTAGTCGATCCCTGCGTCGGCGAGGAGGGCCTGGCCGCCTAAGGTGATGGGGGCTGCGGCGCCGGCTTCTTCCAGGAAGCAGGTGGGGCGCAGGGTGGCGATGCGCTCGCCGTCTTCCATGCGCACGCGGGCCACCTGCATCTTCGTGCGCTCGGCCAACTCGAGCGGGGCACGGCTGAACGTGGAGAACATCAACGCGTCGGTGGCTTTGGCGACGCCAGCGGCAAACGTGCGGCGATCGGCCTCGCGCACGCGGTCGCGGTCGGCGTCGGTGGAGACCACCTCGAAGGCGTCGCGGGCGGGCATGAAGCCGTCCACGCAGCCGGTGACGTACAGGGCGCGGTAGCCGCAGCCGCACAGCTGCTCGTAGGAGCTGACGCGCACGGCGCGGACGTTGGCCTCGTGGGTGGGGAAGAACTGGGTCTCGCGGATCATGGCATACAAGGTCGGCGCGTCCTCGTCGCCGGCCAGTGTCGCGGAAAGCGTCGCGAAATCGCGCAGCTTGTCGGCGCCGAGGGCCGCCAGCAGGTTGTGCCCGCGGCGCCCCGCATGGGCGGCGATCATTGTGCGGCCGGCCTCGTAGCGCTCGGCCAGGCGCTCGGCTCGGGGGAAGGGCTCCGCTTCGCCGGCGGTGCGGGCGGCCACGGCCGCCTCCAGGGCATCCAGGATGCCGGCGTCGTGCTCGTCGCACCACTCCATCAGGAAGTGCCAGCCGTCGGAATAGGTGAGGTAGTTTCCGAAGCCCACCCACGCGCGCCAGGCGAACAGGTCATCCGGGTCGGCCAGCAGGTTCAGCGATGTGTAGGCCACAAGCGCCCGGGCGCGGTTCATGTCGCGCGGATCGCCGCCAAGGCGCTCGAAGCCCAGCGATGACACCATAAAGCCGCGGCGGACGAGCATTTGCTCGAAGGCGTGCGCCCACTGCTTGTTGGGGGCGACGACGCAGAGGTCGGATTGGGCCGCCTCAGGATTTTCGGCGTTCACGGCGAACAGGTAGCGCGTCAGCCCGTTGAATTCCTCGTCCGGCGTGTTCCACTTCACGGTGGCGATGTCGCGTATGGTTCCCTCGCGCTGGTCGGCCGCAAGCGCCTCCTCGTTGCCCGCGCGGACAACGGCATTGCAGAACGCGGTGACGTTGGGATTGCCGAAAGCGGTGTTCAGGGCGAACACGGTCACGTTCCGACGCAGGGTGTCGAAGGTGGCGAAACCCTCGGGGGCCGGGAAGCTCGTGGCGACGCGCACGGTCTCGTCCGGATTGCCGGCGACGATGAGCTGGTCGCGGGCGAGCAGGCACAGGCAGGTCTGCTGTGCGACGGAAAGGTTCTGGAAGTCGTCGGCGAGCACGAGAGAGAACCGCTGTCGCGCGCCGGCGCCTGCATCACTTTGCAGGTAGCGCCCGCAGAGGTAGGCCACCTCGTCTTCCAGCATGGCGTTCGTGGCACCGAGCAGGCGATGGGCCAGCTCCAGCGCGTCTTTCTCCTCGCCCACGGCCCAGTCGTCCTCGGGGGCGAGCGCGCACCACTGCTTCTTGATGTGGCCGAGCTCCGAGCGCAAGCGGCGGGCGGGAGTCCCCAGGGTCTTCATGTCCTCCAGGAAGAAGTTGTACTCGAAGGGCGCGAGCACGCGGGGGGTGCGGCCGGTGGCGGCGCGAGCCTCGGGCGTTTCCAGCACGGCAAGGCACACCTGCTGGGCGCAGGCCACGGTGATGCGGCCGGCGATGTCTTCCACGTCCTGCACCCCGGCGGCGGCCAGGGCGTCCACCAGGCGGCGACGCGCCACGCGGGCCGCCTCGGCCGTGGAGGTCTCGATGAGGATGTCTTCGGGGGCGCATCCGGCGGCCACGGCGGCAGCGGCCCGGCGCAGCAGCGCCTCGGTCTTGCCGGAGCGCGCGGGGCCGACGATTTTGGCCGTGCGACCGTCGAAAGCGGCGATTTCTGCCATCATGTCAGTCATGAGTGCCTCCTAATCGGCCAAGATGCCGCTGGTCGAGTCGAAATCGCGCGTGGAGCCATCGGCGTAGACGACCGTCCACTGGTCGAAGGCGAGGGCGAAATCGGCATCGGGCAGGGCGTACTTCTTCTGGATGTCCTCGCCCAGATGCGCCTCCTCGGCGATGCGCTCGGCCACGATTTCCTCGGCGGTCTTGTCAAGCTCGCCGCGTTCGACCTCTTCCAGGTCGTGGGCGATGCGGGCGCGCACGACGATATCGGCCGCTTCCTCGGCCTCAAGTGCCGCTTCGGCGGCCTCGGCTACCAAGGCGGGGGAGGCCATGAACGACTCCTCGGCGGCCTTCTCGGCGGCCTCGGCCTCGGCTGCGGCCGCCTCTTCGGCGGCGCGGGCCGCGGCGGCCTCGGCCTCTTTGCGGGTCTCAAGCGCTTCCATGCCGGCGGCGTACTGCTTCTCGTAGGAGGCCGCGGAAGGCAGCGTCACGGCGACGACGTCCTTGCCAAGCGCGCCGGCGTTCAGGGCCTCGCGCACGCGGCTCACCCACTTGCTCTCCTCGGGGTCGATGCCGCAGGTGGAATCCAGCCGCAGGCGCACCACGAGCCGGCCGCCCTGCAGCTCGATTTCCAGCCACGTGAACACAAGCTCGGGCTTGCCCTCCTCGCGCTGGCGGCGGTTGAAGATCTTCATCTGGTTGTCCACGGCGTGCACCTGGTTCAGCAGCCAGTGCTCAATGGAGTCGCTCCACAGCGCGTCGGCGCCTTCCACGGAGGAATCCAGGTACTCGCGGGCCCCCACGCGCACGGTCATGCGGAGGGTGTTCACCGGCTCGCCGTCGGCCGCCGGGTGGGTGCGCACCACGGGCGTTCCCAGGTAAGAGTAGCAGCGATCGATCTCCAATCGCAGCTCGTGATCGACGATCGACTCGTCCAAATCAAGCGTGAGGGCCATGGAAGGATGGGGCTTGCTCATCGTTGTCTCCTTTCGTCCTATCCTCTTCGTTATCCAGTATAGAGAGGCCTCGAGCAGGGAAATCATCCCATCGAGATGAGCGCGCGGGATGATTGCCGTCCCTTAAATCGGCCTGCTCTTATGATTGCGCGGCCTGCGCGGCCCATACCATTTTCAACCGTTGGGCAACAAAACATCGGTGGCCGCTCGACAGCGGAGGCGGATCTTCACCCCTCCACTCGCGAAGGCCGCCGACGCCGCCGAGGGCCGCCGGTGTTTTGTTGGAAAGCATCGAACGAAAGAGAGAGGAGGACCCATGGCTAAACTTTCACTGACTCGTCGCAGCTTCCTGAAGGCGGCCGCCGTCACGGGCGCTGCGAGCACTCTGAGCTTTGCCGTAGCACCGTCTGCGGCTTTGGCCGAGGGCGTCGACGAATCAGCTGGTGAGGTCAAGCGCATCCGTTCCTGCTGCCGCGCGTGCGGCAAATGCGAATGCGGTGTGTGGGTCACCGTGCAGGACAACAAGGTCATCAAGGTAGAAGGTGACGAGTCCAACGCACACAGCCGCGGCCACTGCTGCGCGAAGTCCCAGGCGTCCATGCTGGCGCTGTACCACCCCGATCGTTTGCGCTACACCATGAAGCGCACCAACCCCAAGGGCGAGGACGATCCCGGCTGGGTGCGCGTCAACTTTGCCGAGGCCATGGACGAGATCGGCGCCAAGTACAACGAGCTCATCGACAAGTACGGCGGAAAGTCGATCTTCTCCATGGGCGGTACCTCGCGCGTGTGGGCTCAGCCGCCCTACGGCACCCTGAAGTCCGTCTTCGGAACCCACAACTTCCATTCCGCCTACGAGATCTGCAAGGGCCCGCGCCACTTCGGCGGCGTGCTCACCGACGAGAAGGGCTCGCCGTGGATGGAGGTGGAGCAGGGCCCCATCGTGTACGTGCAGTGGGGTACCGCTTCCGAGTATTCCAACTACGACTCCACCAACCGTACCGTCGTGGACTGCTCGCAGCGCGCCTACAAGCACATTCTGGTTGACCCGCGCATGAGCCCGCTGGGCAAGGAGGCCGATCTGTGGCTGCCCATCCGCGTCGGCACCGATTTGGCCATGTCGCTCGGCTGGCTGAAGTGGATCGTCGACAACGACGCCTACGACAAGAACTTCGTGAAGCGCTGGTCCAACGGCCCGTTCCTCTACAACCCCGAGGCCGACGGCAAGACCTACAAGGGCTACTTCCTGGAAATGAACGGCGGCATCCACATGACGAGCCGCCTGCTCACCGAGGCCGACCTCGACCGCGAGTGGGTCTCCCAGTTCTGGGAGCCGGCGCCGGAGCAGTACTCCTACCGCCGCTTCATCTGCTGGGACGCCGCCAACGAGAAGCCGACCTACTGGGACGCCGAGGAATGCCAGTGGGAGGGCGAGAAGCACAAGATCCCGACCACCGGTACCTGGATCGAGCACCCCTACAAGCCCATCATCGCCGATGCGTGGCTGCCCGACCCCTCGAAGTTCGCCGACCCGGCCGACCCGGCCTACGACGCCTACTGGACCGGCGAGGGCAACGAGAAGGGCGCCAAGTCGAACCCGAAGGGCCTGCCGAAGGATCCGGAGCTGTGGCCCGACGGCGTGCAGGTGAAGCTCGCCAATGGCAAGATGATCGAGGCCAAGTCGGTCTGGCAGGAGTGGGAGCACAACCTGGAGGAGTACACGCTCGAGCGTGTCTCCGAGATCACCGAGGTTCCCGCCGACAAGATCGAAGAGGCGGTGCGCACCTACACCACGCGCCTGAACCCGCTTCACGGCAACGGCGGCATCCACTACCAGCTGGCCCCCGACCAGACCGGTCACGCCGTGCAGAACACCCGCGCCCTGCAGCTCATCGCCTGTCTCACCGGCAACTCCGACGAGCCCGCCGGCAACCGCGGCTCCTCGAAGGCCCAGGTGGATGGCTGCTGCGGCCGCGCCAACATGATCGTGACCGACCACGAGCCGGTCGACTGGGGCATCCGCGAGGGCATCGGCACCATGGAGCTCGGCAACACGCCGCGCGATCTTTCCGTGGAGGACCAGATTCCGCTGATCCAGAACTTCGTGAAGTATCTGCAGGACGAGAACTCTCCGCTCATGGAGCGCTACGGCAACCACATCCCCACCGATGAAGAGGCCCGCATCATCGCCATGCGCAAGGGCGGCGACTACAAGGGATCGCGTTCCTTCCCGGGTCTGAAGACCCCGTTCGAGAACAACGCGGACCAGATCTCTGCCGAGCGCTTCCCGCTTCTGCGCTTCTGGAACTCCTGGACCGACGCCTCCTCCATCTGGGACGCCATCCGCGAGATCGATTCCCCCTACAAGCTCTACGGCGGCATCTGCATGTCCGGCGACTTCATGAACCAGTCGAATTTGCTGGAGGCGTGGGACGCGCTGACGCAGCTGGACTTCTGGGTCGACATCAACCTGTGGTCGTGCCCGAACAACGGCACCGCCGACTACGTGTTCCCCTGCACCCACTGGTTGGAGACCAACACCGGCCGCGTGTCCCAGGGCGCCGGCGGCATCTTCGGCGCCGGCCAGCGCTGCGTCGAGCCCATCGGAGACGTGGTCTTCGACCCGACCTTCGTCGTGTGCCTGCACAAGTCCATGGGCGTGCCGTTCAACGATCGCGACCCCGAATACGACGAGTGGCTGAACCTCGACTACCATGACTTCATTCAGGCCGGCGGTTCGGTGGGCTATGAGGAGCAGGAGTACCGCGTGCTCAAGGACGCCACCGACTGGTGGAAGACCGAGGAGTACCCCGACGGCCCCGACTTCCCGCAGTACGCGGCGAAGTTCCAGGAAGAGGGCTGGTTCGACTGCCGCAAGTGGCATCCCGAGCGCTGGGGCACCTACCGTCGCTGGGAGATGGGCTACCGTCGCCAGCAGGCCGGCTACAACCTGTACGCCGCCGTGGACGAGAAGTGCGCCTTCGGCACCCCCACCGGCAAGGTGGAGATCTGGTCGACCATCTGCGAGTCCTACATCGGCGACACGGTAAGCGAGTCCTACGTGCTTGAGACGCCAGGCACTGCTGCCAAGGTGGGCGAGAAGACCCCGTACTTCGCCCAGGTGTGCTCCCCGGATCGCGACGCCTACGCCGGCGACATTCCGGACATCGACAAGTTCCCGCACTGGTTCGAGCCGAAGAACTCCCGCGTTCAGGCGCCCGAGTGGTACGACGCCAACCTGGTGGACGGCGCGTCCTACAACAGCGACAACTACCTGAACAAGCCCTACCACGGCATCGCCGGCGTGGGCAACGGTCAGGCGACCGACAACGGCACCACCGACAACCTCGAGGCCTACAAGCAGGCCGTGAAGGAGAACCCGGAGGCGACCTTCATCTGCACCTCCGGCGCCCGCCAGCCCGTCTACTTCCACTCCGAGCACCGTCAGCTGCCCTGGTGCCGCGAGCTGTGGCCGTCCCCGCGCTTCGAGATGAATCCGAACGACGCGGCGCGCCTCGGCATCGAGCAGGGCGACTGGATCTGGGTGCGCACCCCGTGGGGCGCTATCCGCGAGGTGGCCGATCTGTACTACGGCATCAAGGAAGGCACCACTAACGCCAACCATGCCTGGTGGTACCCCGAGATGGATCACGCCGCCCACGGCTTCGAGCTCGTCGGCATCAACTGCACCATGGACAAGTACGCCCAGTGCTGGATCTGCGGCGCCTCCCAGCTGCGCGGCAACCCGATGGTCGTCTACAAGGCCACCGAGGAGAACTCGCCGTTTGGCAACCCCGTGCCGTGCGATCCGTGGGGCAACGAGGCGATCACCAACGCCAACGACCCGCGTCTGAAGGAATGGCTGGCCAACGACCCGCGTCTGGACGACTCGAAGGTGGAGCTCACCTACGCGAGCGCGGATGCCAAGGGCCTGCAGACCTTAAGCCTCATCAAGGAATAGAAAGGAGGAAGATCAATGGCGAATTACGCGATCATCACCGATTTGAACCGTTGCACGGGCTGCCTTGCCTGCACCGTGGCGTGCAAGGCCATCAACGGCGTGGACGTGGGCAACTTCTGGATTAAGACGCTGCGCGTCGGTCCGCATCCCATTGAGGGCGGTTCCGGCACCTTCCCGGACGTGGAGATGTACTTCCTCCCCGTTCAGTGCCAGCACTGCGAGAACCCCGAGTGCGTGAAGGTGTGCCCGACCGAGGCGTCTCATGTCGCCGAGGACGGCACCATCCAGATCGACAAGGACAAGTGCATCGGCTGCCAGTTCTGCGCCATGGCCTGCCCCTATGGTGTGCGCTACCTGAACCAGACCGAGCGCGTTGTGGAGAAGTGCACGCTGTGCGAGCAGCGCACGAGCCAGGGCGAGCTGCCCCAGTGCGTGGCCCAGTGCGGCGCCCGCGCCCGCTTCTTCGGCGACCTCGATCAGGGCGTCGAGAACTTCGAGGCCCCGGCGCATCCGGACACCCCCGGCTGCCAGTACGACGACATGACGAAGACCCGCGTGAAGCTCAAGGACTACGTGGAGGCCTTTACCGAGAACGACATTCATCACCTCACCAACAAGGGCAACAACCCCAAGCTCATGTACTTGTTGCGCGAGGGCCGGAAGTGGAGGGAGTAACAACCCATGGAAATTCAGTGGCCCCTTATTCTCTTCACCTTCTTTAATTGCCTCGCCGGCGGCATCTTCCTGATGCAGGGCATCCTCACCCTGTCCGGCAAGGGCAAGGCCATGCAGCTCGCCTCCTGCATAAGCGCGATTGTGGCGCTCGCCATCGGCGGTCTGTCGGTGTTCTTCCACCTGCAGCATCCGCTGCGCATGCTGAACGGCTTCGGGCACATCACCTCCGGCATTACCATCGAGCTGATCTTCGTGATCGTGTTCGCCATCGCCGTGGTGCTGTACTTCCTCATGATGCGCCGTTCCGAGGAGGGCGTGGCCCCCAAATGGTGCGCCGTTCTGGCCATCGTCGTGTCGCTGGCGCTGCCGTTCGCGACGGGCGACTCCTACCTGATGAGCGCCATTCCCGTGTGGGACACCATGCTGCTGCCTCTGTACTACGTGGTGGCCACGGTGATGCTGGGCGGTCTGGCCGCCATGATCATCGCCGGCGCCACGAAGGCCGACGACGCGGTGAAGCTGTCTGCTACGGTGGCTTTCATTGGCGCGGTGGTGTGCGCCGTGGTGAGCGTCATCTATGCGGTGGCCATCTCCGGTATGGGCGCGAACTACACTGAGATGCAGTACTACTTCGATCCGACGCTGCCTGACGTGGCCATGCGCCAGTCCGAACAGATCACCGGCGCTATTCTGGCCGGCGAGCATGCCGTGGCCTTCTGGCTGGGCAATGTGGCTATCGGCTGCGCGGTGCCTGCCGTGCTGGCGGCCCTGGTGATGACGGGCAAGATTCCCGCCGAGAAGGCTCTGGCTGTGGCGGTGGTTGCCCTGGTGTGCGCCGTGATCGGCACCATCGTGTGGCGCGTGCTGCTCTACGAAGTGGCCGTGAACGCCCTCATCCAGTTCCAGTGGGCGCTTCAGTAAGAGGTTGAACGTGAGAAGGGCCATCTCTGGTCGGTTGGCCCTTCTCTGAAGACGAGTGTTGGACAGGGCGGCTTGATGTAACGGCTTAAGCCCCGCAGGCGACGCAAGTAAACCGCCCTGTCTGTTTCGAAATGGCTTGCAAATAACGATTTTACGGTTGGAGAACGCGGCAACCGTTATTTGAAAGCCATTTAAGCAAAGAGTGAAGGAGAACGCGGCAACCGTTATTTGAAAGCCATTTAAGCAAAGAGTGAAGAGGAGACTGCTATGGCTCAAGAGGAAAAGAAGGACGAAGCCGAAGTCAAGCGTGCGCCGCGTGGCGGCATCACGCGGCGCGGGCTGTTCATCGGCGTGGGATCGACGGCGGCGCTGCTGGGTCTGGGCGCTTTGCGCTACGCGGGCCACAACCCGCTGAACCGACCGCCGGGAGGCACCGACGAGGCCCATCTGGTAAGCGGCTGCATCCGCTGCGAGCGCTGCTACGAGGCGTGCCCCCGTGAGGCCATCGTGCCGGCGAAAATCGAGGACGGGCTGCTGGGCATGCGCAGCCCCATGCTCGACTTCAACACGGGAAACTACTGTGATTTCTGCTACGAGGAGAACGGCGGCAACCCCTTGTGCGCGGCCGTGTGCCCCACGGCGGCCCTGGAGCTGCCCGCCAGCTACACGGTGGGCAACCCGGAGACCGGCGAGACGGGCGACATCATCATCGGCACGGCGGAGATCGATCCGCGCACGTGCTTGGCCTATCGCATGACCGGCTGCCGCGACTGCTACGACGCCTGCAACTACAGCGCCATCGAGCTTAAGGACGAGGGCGGCGCGAACCCCATTCCCTACGTCGTGGAAGACAAGTGCAACGGCTGCGGCGCCTGCCAGGCCGCCTGCCTGTCGCTGTCGTCCGGTTCCATCAAGTCCACCGAGCGCGCCATCGTCGTGCGCCCCATCGAGGCCTAAAGGGGGTAAGTTATGGCTCAGAAGAAGGAAACTACGGAAGCGTCCGTTTCATCTCAGGCTGCGGGCGTGAAGGGGAAGGGCTCTGCGAACGCGCTGGCCGCGAAGCTGAAGACGCGTCGGCTGCGCACGGCTGTGGGAGCCGTGGTGTTCGTCGGCATGGCCGCCGGGCTTGTCGCCGGCGTGAGCATGGGCACGATGTCCGGCTTCGGTTGGGACACGTTCTCGATGTTGTGCCCTTTGGGCGCGCTGGGCACCATGATCGCCACGAAGACTATGATTCCCCGCGCGGTGGTGTCGCTCGTGCTTATCGCCGCGCTGGTGCTCGTGTTCGGCCGCGCGTTTTGCTCGTGGCTGTGCCCGACCATGCTCATCGACCGCATCCGCGACTTCTTTCGCTCGCCCAAGAAACGCCGCGAGCTAGCGGAGAAGAAGAACTCCGAGATCAAGGCCATCTCGCAGCAGGAGCTGACGAGTTTGAAAGCTGCGAAGGACGGCCACGCCTGCGGCGCCTGCGGTAAGTGCCAGCCGGTTCATCACGGCAAGGTGGACTCGCGCCACGCAGTGCTCGGCGGCGCGCTGCTTTCCACGGCCGTGTTCGGGTTCCCGGTGTTCTGCCTCGTGTGTCCGGTGGGCCTCACGTTTGCCACGGTGCTCGTCATCTGGCGCGCCTTCGCCCACGGCGACGCGACCATCGGGCTCATTCTCATTCCGGCCATGCTCGTCATCGAACTGGTGGTGCTGCGCAAGTGGTGCTCCAACTTCTGCCCGCTTTCGGCCCTCATGAACCTGGTCGGGCGCTTCTCGCGCACGTTTGTGCCTACTATTAATGATGAGAAGTGCCTGGAGACGGCCCGCGCCACCTCCTGCAGCCGTTGCGCCGAGGTGTGCGACGCCGACATCAACATCCGTCATCCCGAATTCGGGCTGCGCACCATGGCCGACTGCACGCGCTGCCGCAATTGCGTGGACGTGTGTCCCACGAAGGCCATCACTATGCCGGTGTTCGTCGGCAAGAAGGCGGCCAAGACCGTCGTGGAAATTCCCGATCCGGTCATGGACGACTTGGAACCAAAGTTGGACTAGCGACTCGTTGGGGGGGGGCGGCCCGCGGAGCCCGTGCTCGCCGCCCGCTGATCGCTGTTTCCCGCTGCGAACGCGGCCAAGGAATCAGCGAAGATGACGCACATGAGTCGGTACTATCCCGGCATCGTTGCTGCTGAAGTGGAAGCTGATTCTTAAGAGCCGCGTTCTCCGCGGGGCGATCAGAGGTCGTCGATCACGGGCTCCGCGGGCCGCCTCGCGAGGTGATATTAAGCTGCAAGAGCGGGAGGGCTTTGGGAGAGGCCCGACCGTCTTGGAAGAGGAGTGATAATGGTTGAGACGATTGATGCGGGGGCCCATCGCTATGTGGGGGCCGCGTTTACGGTCGTGGACAGCGGGGCCATTCGGGTGCATCGGGAGCGGTGCGCGAAGGTGCGCAACCGCAATGTGGACTGCCTGAAGTGCGCGGCGGCGTGCACTTCAGGGTGCATTTCTTTGGATGATGGCGAGTTGGTGATCGATGCCTCGAAATGCGTCGGCTGCGGCACCTGCGCCACGGTGTGCCCCACGTGCGCTTTGGAATCTTTGAATCCGTCGGACGCCGAGTTGAAGGTCGCCTGCCTGCGCGCCGCGCGCGGTGACGAGGTGGTCATTGTCTGCAGCCAGATGGAGGCGGCCTTGGGCGATTTGCTGGTGCCTGGTGTTGCGGCGTCCGTGATTTGCGCAGGGCGCGTAGATGAGTCGCTTCTGGCGGGGCTCGCCGCCGAGGGCGTGGGCTGTGTGACGGTGCTCTGCGGCGACTGCGAGGGTTGCGCCCAGCGCCACGGTCGCGACACGGCGGAGCTCGTGGCCGAAACGGCGCGTCAGGTGCTCGGCGCTTGGGGCAACGAGCTGGAAATCGTCGTGACCGACGTGCCTCCGGTGGGCGTTCTTGCTGATGGCGTCGATACCGGAGCCGTCGAAGCTGCCCGCGACGCCCACTTTGCCCAAGAGCCGGCTTGTCCGCCTGTTCGCGAAGCTGAAGAATTTCTCACCGGTTCATCTGTAGAGGCGGATGCCCTGCGCCGTCCCGCCCATTCCCTCCATGTCATGAAGGACGGCACGCTGCCGCACTTTATTCCCGATCGGCGCGAGCGATTGCTGGACGCATTGGCGCAGCTAGGGGAGCCTGCGAGCGGCAAGCTGGAGACCCGCCTGTGGGGTGCGGTGGTCATCGACGGCACGAAGTGCGTTTCTTGCCGCATGTGCGCGACATTCTGCCCTACCGGCGCCATCGCGAAGTTCGACGACGCCGACGGCACCCTAGGCGTTGCCCACACCCCGGGCGACTGCGTGAAGTGCGGCAGCTGTGGGGACGTGTGCCCGGCCGGCGCCATCACGCTGCTCGATGCCGTGCCTGTAAGCTGGCTCACCGACGGCAGCCGCCACCGTTACGTCATGACGCCGCGCCCCGTGAGCCTTACCGACAACCCACACCAGATCCTCGACACCTTCCGCCTCGACTTCAACGGAGACATCTTCGAACGGTAGGGGAGCCGCACCGATCGCCGGGGCCCTCCGCGCAGGGAGTCGGCGAGCCGTTAGCGAGCCGTCCTTCCACGGCGTCTCGCCGAAGCCCGCACGGCGGCGACGGGATCGTCGTGCGGCGAACTTCAGACTTCTCCGCAAAGCAGGAGAGGTCGCATCTCCCGACTGCCCCGGCATCCGCCCCGGCAGCCACGCGACCTCGATCTGCCCCAGCCCCCGGCGCCCCTATCCTCTTCACGGCGCCGGGGGCGTTTTATGCCAAGGGCAAACGCAGAGTGAAGGTGGTGCCTTCTTGTGCGGTGCTGGTGACGGCGATGGTGCCCTTGTGGGCTTGGGCGATGTCGCGGGCGATGGCCAGCCCCAGCCCGTAGCCGCCGGCGCCGTCGTTTTCGCTGTCGACGGCGTTGTGGGTGCGGGCTTTGTCGGCGCGATAGAAGCGGTCGAACAGGTGGGGCAGGTCGGCCGCATCGATGGGCTCGCCGCTGTTGCGCACGGAAAGGACGGCATCTCCCGTCGCAGCCCGCAGCGTCACGGCCACGGTGCCCCCGGGGTCGGTGTACTTGCAGGCGTTGTCCAAAAGCACGGCCACGGCCCGTTGGAGGCGCGCGGCGTTGCCCCGTACGGCAATGCCCGGCGCGACCGTGCATTGCCAGGTAAGATCCCGTTCGAAGGCCACGGCCTCGAAGGTGAGGGCCTCGCCCTCCACAAGGCGGCTGAGGTCGACGACGGCCGCGGGGCCTTCCGAGGTTTGGGCGCCTTGCGGGGTCGGTCGGGCCAGATCGAGCATATCGGTCACGAGGCTCTGCAGGCGCTCCGCCTCCATCTGGGTGCTCTCAATCCACTGGCGCTGGCTGGCGATGGTGTCACTGCCGCGCTGCCGCAGGATGGCGTTGTTGGCGAGGATGACCGTGAGCGGGGTCTTCAGTTCGTGGGACGCGTCGGCTGTGAACTGCTGCTGCTGGGCCCAGGCCTGCTGAACCGGGCGCAGCGCCCAGCGGGAGAAGACGAGATTCAAAAGGAACAGCAGCCCCAGCGCCCCTAGGCCCACGGCGGTGAGCACGAGGGCCAGCGAGCGCCAGCCGTCGGCGGCGCTTCCGTCGGCGAAGGCCACCATGAGGTCGGGGCCTGCCTCATGCTTGGCGAAGTACAGTCCGACGTCGGGCAGATACCCCCAGGGCGCTTCAGCGCTGACGACTTCAGGAATGGCGTGCACGAGCAGCGCCTCGGGCACGGTGGCTCCCGAGCGGTCGGTCAGTTGCATGACCGTGCGGTCGGCAATGTAGTAGACCGCCACGGGCAGCGAGGCCTCCTCGGCGGTGCCGGGGCCTCCGATGCGGGGCGGCGCGAAATCGGGATCGCTGGTGCCGGCGCCGATATCCTGGGTGGGAGCGGGGGCCGAGCCGTCCTCTGCGGGTGTTTCCGCGCCTTCAACGCTTTTGCCCGGGTTTGCGTTGCCGCTCGTGGTGCCTTCCGCGTCGTTGTCCGCGTCGGTGCCACCGGCCGCCTCGTTTCCAGCGCGATTGTCGTCATCGTCCGCGCCATCGGCGCCTGCGGCGTTCTCGCCGTCTTCCCGGGGGGCCTCGCCCCGATGGAAAGGCTCGGCGTCGGGGATGAGCTGCGGTTCGTGCAGGGAGCGGCTCGTGGCGGCCATGAGCCGGTTGCGCACGTCGTCGATGTCGGCGCGGTAGTCGGCGTAGCAGATAGTGGCGAACGAGGCGGCCAGCACGAGGGCGGCCAGCGTCATGTTCAGGGCTATGAACTTCGTTCTCAGCTGGCGCAGCATGGGGGCGGCTTCGTCGGCTGCGCGCTTCGGAGTCCTGACGCCCTTCGGGTTCAGCCAGGAGGCGAGGCGCGGTTTCGGAGGGAGGCCCATGGGCGCTTAGCCCTCCTCGGCGAGCCGGTAGCCCACCGAGCGGATAGTCTCGATCTTCGCCTTCGACCCCACGTGGGCCATCTTCTTCCGCAGAAACGAGATGTATGCCTCTACGTTGTTGTCGCTGGCGCTGGATGAGGGCCCCCAGGCGCGGCTGATAAGCTGCTCTTTCGAAAGCACTGCTCCCGGCGAGCCGAGCAGGATGCGGGCGATGGCGAACTCCTTCTGCGACAGGCGGATGGATTCGTCGCCGCAGGTGAGATCCATGGATTCAAGATTCAGCGTGAGATCGCCCACGGTGAGCGTCTCGAAGACGACATCGCCCTGGCGCCGCGTGAGGGCGCGCAAGTGGGCCAGCAGCTCGGCGGGGGAGAAGGGCTTGGTCATGTAGTCGTCGGCGCCGGAGTCGTAGCCGCAGATTTTGTCGCTTATGGCATCGCGGGCGGTGAGCAGCAGAATGGGCGTGCCCACATGCGCTCGGCGCAGGCGCTGGGCCACGGTGAAGCCGTCGGCCTTCGGTAGCATGACGTCCAGGATGATGACGTCGTAGGTGCCGGTCTCGCCGTAGCGCACGCCGGCCTCCCCGTCGTGCACGACGTCGGTAGTATAGCCGTTGTCCTCAAGGATGCGGGCCAGCGCCTCGGCGAGGCGAGCGTCGTCTTCCACGACCAGAACGTGCATGGTGATCCTTTCCGTAAGGGGCTGCCGCCGAGAACCGTCGCGCGCCGACATCTCGGGCCTCGTTGCGGTATTTCGCGGTGCGCGCCGGGACCGTTGCGGCCCCATGGAGCGCCCAGGTTCATTGTAACGGCCCAGCTGAAGGCAACCTGAAAGGAATTGGCTGCTTCAGGCGGTTTTCAGGAAGTCCCCTTATTGTTGGGGCCGGCTCGCGAGGGATCCAGGTTTCGCGGACCGGCGAGAATCAGGATCCGCGGCCAGCGAGGAAGGAGTATCCGTGACCGCCTACAACAGCGTGTTCAAGCGCGTGGAGAAGAAATACCGCATCGATGTGGCCGAGCGTGCGGCTGTGGAAGCGGCGGCGGAGCGCCTCATGGCTGTTGATGATTACGGTCGCACCCGCATCACAAGTTTGTATCTGGACACGCCCGAGCGCGCCATGATCGCCCGTTCGGTGGAAAAGCCGCTCTATAAGGAGAAGCTGCGTCTGCGCGCCTACGGGGATGCGGCTGGGGTGGCCCTCATGGGAGCTTTCGGTGCCGGGCCGATTGTGCGTGAGCCAGGCGGCCTGCCGCTTTCCGATGGGGAAGTGGAAACGCGGGTGGCTGCGGGGCTACGAGTGGCGAGGACGGCCGCAGGGCTGCAAGTGGCGCCTGCTGCCGCCGGGCTGCAGACGATGGGCGATGCTGATGGGGATGCCGTGGGAAGTGTCGAGGCGTGCAGGCCGTGCGCTGGAGAGGCGCTTCGGGGCAACGGTTTGTCAGCGGGCTTCCCTGTGTTTTTTGGCATCAAGAAGAAGTTCAAGGGCATCGTGTACAAGCGGCGGCTCGCCCTGACGCTGCCGGCGGCGCTGGCCTTCGTGAGCGGCTTGCCCTACGAGCAGGCCTGTGCCCGTTGGCCGCTGCCGGATGCGGGGCTTGCGGCCGTGGCGCTCGCGCCGGCCACGCGCCAGATCGCCCGCGAGCTAGAGGCGGCCATGAACCGTTGGCTGCCCCTGGCGCCCTCCATGGGCATCGCCTGCGATCGTGTGGCCTGGGCCTATCGGCCCGAGGTACGCGAGGCGCGTGGGCGCGACGAGCTATTCGACGCCGATCTGCGCATCACCTTCGACGACCGCTTGGCGTATTTCGACTGTCATCGCTTCCGTTCGCCATGGCGGCCCATCATCGAGTCGAGCGAGTCCGTCATGGAGATAAAGAGCGCCGGGCCCTACCCGCCGTGGCTGGTGGACGTGCTGTCGGCCGAGCGCATCTACTCGGCTTCATTTACCAAGTATGGCAACGCTTATCAGATGGCAACGGCTGTGCCGCGCGCTCGAAATCATCGAAGGGCCATGCGTGGTGGTGCGTGAACCGTTCGGGAAATGCGAGTCCTGGAAATAGGCGAAAAAACGGAGTTGTTAGACATGGGCTAAGCTTCAAGGTCCTTCAACGGAGGAAAAGCGATTCGATCTGAGGCGAAAAACCCACTCGCAGACCCTCTTTTCGGCGAAGCTCAGAACAAAGAAGTCTAACAAGTCGGAATTCCTGCCCAAAACGAGGGAGCGCATTGTCTGGAAGGTTGCTCGCAAGAGTAGGCAGAGAATGAACAAGAAAGGAAACTCATGCTTGAATCAACGTTCTCGTCAGTGTTCGGAACAGCGGAATCGCTGGTAGGGGCCGTCTCGGCGGCGGACTTCTTGCTCTGCTGCGTGTTCTCGGTGGTGCTGGGCGCGGTCTGCGCCGGTGTGTACATGTTCCGGCACAGCTACTCGAAGAACTTCGTGGTGACGCTGGCGCTCTTGCCGCTCATCGTGCAGATGGTCATCACGCTGGTGAATGGGAATTTGGGAGCGGGCATCGCGGTCATGGGCGTGTTCAACCTTGTGCGGTTCCGCTCGATTCCCGGCTCGGCGAAAGATATCGGCAGCGTGTTTCTGGCCATGGCCATCGGCTTGGCCACGGGCATGGGTTTTCTGGGGCTTGCCGTCGTGTTCACCGTGGTGGTGGCTGTGGTGAACCTGCTGTTCGTGCTGACGCCCTTCGGCCGCCCGCGTGAGCCGGGCAAGACGCTGCGCATCACCATTCCCGAAGACTTGGAATATGACGGCGTGTTCGACGCGGTGCTCGGGCGTTATGCGGCCGAGTCGGAGCTGACCGAGGTGACGACTACCAACATGGGCAGCCTCTTCCAGCTGACCTACCAGCTCCGCCTGCGCGAGCGGGGGCTTGAGAAAGCGATGATCGATGAGCTGCGGTGTCTGAACGGGAATCTGAAGATATCTCTGGGGATGACGCCGCAGGGGCGCGAGACGCTTTAGGTCCTCGGGGCACTCCGCGAGGTGCTTTCCGGCATCGGTGCTCGCCGCCCGCTGATCGCTTTATCCCGCTGCGAACGCGGCAAAAGAAATAGCGGAAGGAACGCACATGAGTCGGTACCATCCCAGCATCGCTGCTGCTGACGTAGAAGCTATTTCTTAACGGCCGCGTTCTTCGCGGGGCGATCAGAGGTCGGCGAGCACCGATGCCGGAAAGCACCTAGGGAGATAGACCCAATAGTAGTGCAAGACCATAAGGACGAACGATCAAAGGGAGAATTGATGTTGAAGACAAACGAAATGATGGGCGCTTGCGTGGCGCGACGACGGGCTTGGGGTCGTGGAGCCTTGGCTGTGGCGCTGGCGGGATCGCTGGCGCTGGCCGGGTGCACGGGCGGCACCTTCGAAGAAGCCGCCGGGGACGCCGGCGAGAAAACCGAGCAGGGGCAGGGGAACCAGGCCCAAGGCGACAACGGCGCGACTGACGGGGTGGACTGGGCGTCGCTCATCGACATCCCCGGCATGGATTTCGCGTACTCCGACCGCGACAAGGACGCTTCCTACGATGAGGCCGCGGCAACGAAGATTGCGCTGGCGGGCCAGGGCGCGACGGTGTCTGGTGAAGGCGCTGCGGTGGAAGGCACTGCGGTGACCATTACCGCCGCAGGCACCTACGTGGTGACTGGAGAGCTAATGGCTGGGTCGCTGGTGGTGAACGCCGGTGACCAGGACAAGGTGCAGATCGTGCTCGACGGTGCCTCCATTCGTAACGAGGCGGGGCCGGCACTGAACATTCAGCAGGCCGATAAGGTGTTCGTGACCTTGGCCGCGGGTTCGCAGAACACGCTGGCCGACGGCGCGAGCTACGAGCTGGCGGAAGGGGAGGACGAGCCCAACGCCGCGCTGTACTCGAAGGCCGACCTGACCATCAACGGCACGGGCGCGCTGACCGTCGAGGGCAACTATCGCCACGGCGTGAACTCCAAGGACGACCTCGTCGTGACGGGCGGCGCAATTACCGTGACCGCCAAAGAGGACGGTCTGCGCGGCAAGGACTGCGTGAAGATCGCCGACGGCTCCTTCGCCATCACGGCTGGAGGCGACGGCGTGAAGTCGAACAACGACGAGGATCCGACGCGCGGTTTTGTGTCCATCGATGGGGGCACGTTCGCCGTGGAGGCGGGCGACGAGGGCTTCCAGGCGGCCACGTACCTGCGCCTGGCCGGCGGCGATGCGCAGATCAAGGCGGCCGATCACGCCCTGCGCTCCGATGTGGAGGCGGCCATGAGCGGCGGCACCTACGTCGTGGAGGCCGGCGGCAAGGGCATGAATCCCGAGACGAAGTTCACCATGGATGGCGGCACGTTCACGGTGGTGGGCTGCGAAGAGGGCATCGAGGCCCAGGAAGTGATCGTCAACGACGGCGAGCTGAACATCACTGCGTCCGATGACGGCATCAATGCCGCGGTGGCCGAGCGCGACTCCAACGACGCGACGACGGACGGGATGACCGACGGTTCTGATGGCGCGGCGGCCGCGGGGCAGGATCCCAATGCTGCCGGTAAGAGCGGCGACGCCGATGGCCTGAACGGTGCCGATGGGTCGGGTGCGCCGGGCGGCCAGAGCGAGAGGCCGGAGTTGCCCGAGGGCGCGGAGCCCGGTCAGATGCCCGAGGCCTCCGAGGGGTTCGATCCCCAAAGCGGCGAGCGTCCCGAGTTGCCCGAAGGCGTCGAGGAAGGCCAGATGCCCCAGCGTCCCGAGGGGGCAGACGGCGAGCGGCCCGAGCGCGGTCAAGGTGGCAAGTGGGCCGATGGCGAGCGTCCCGAACTTCCCGAAGGCGCCGAGCCCGGGCAGATGCCCGACGACGGCCAGATGCCCCAGGACGGCGACTTCGGCGGTCGCGGCGGCCGCGGCGGCGCGGGCAGCGGCCCCCTGGCGGCCAACGCCAGCGAGGACTGCCTCATCCAGATCAACGGCGGCAAAGTGACCATCAACGCTGGTGGCGACGCGGTGGATTCCAACGGCTATGTGGAAGTTACGGGTGGCGAGCTTGTCGGCGCCAGCTCCGGTGCCGGTGACAGCGCGCTGGACTACGAGTACGGCGCCACGGTGACGGGCGGCACGGTCATCTTGGCTGGAGGCGCTGGCATGGCTGAGACCTTCTCGGAGGGGAGCACCCAGCCCTTCGCCTTGGTGATGGTTGCGGGCAACGAGGGCGATGCCCTCGTCGTGACTGGGAGCGCCGGTGCGGAGCTGGTCGCCTGGAGGGCCAGCGAGTCGTTCCAGTGCGTGCTCGTGTCGGTCCCGGGCATGCAGGAGGGCGAAACCTGCACGCTCACGGTGAACGACGCGGCCACCGAGTTCACGGCCTCCACCACGCCGAGCAACACCATGGGCGGGGCCCGCGGCGCCGAGCGCGGAGGGCGTCCCGACAATTTGTAAGGTTTTACCGACGGCGGCCGCTTGTGCGGCTGCCGTCTTGTTCCGCGCAGAACTGCTCGAAGCAATCGAGCAGTTCCATGCGGCCCTGAGATTCGGTCTTCTGATAAATTTTGTGCACATGGGTACGGGCAGTCGACTCGGCAATGAAGAGCTTCTCTGCTGTGTATTGCATGGTGCGGCCCTGAATGAGACAAGTGAGCACTTCCGTTTCTCGCTTCGAGAGGCCATGGGCATTGGCAAAAGGAGCTATAAATGCCATTTTGTCCGGCCGCGCTTCCGCTGCCTCCTGCTGGGCCCGCTGATTGGCTATGGTGCTTAGCGCGTCGGCGGCCTTGTCGGTGAACACCAGAGAAGAGGCGGTAATGATGGCGAACAATCCGAGGCCTGTCGTGAGTGTTGCCGAGAAGCCGTCGCATAACTCGAGGAGAAACCCGCCTCCGAATAGTAAGGGAACGCTGCGGTAGAGCGCGTACGGCCCCCGGTTCTCGTTGAGCAAATGTACGGCGGCCACCATAACGAGCGCCAGCACGATGCTTGCGATGGCCTGAACTTGCGGTCCGCTGGTGAAGGGGTGTTCGGAGGTGGCGGTGCGACAGGAATAGAGGGCGAACGCAAACGCGTAGAGGGACAGACCCGCTGTGAGCCGGTGGAGAGAGGACGGCAATTTGACCGGCACCGCCTTGCGGTCGAACGGGTCGTCGATTTCCTGGAACAGTCCCGTAGTCGCCTGCAGGGACGAAGCACGTACGAAGCGGACAAAGAAGAATGCCGATACGACGGGGGCCGCAGCAGCGCATATTGCCATAACTGTAGGGCCGCAGGTGACAATGCCTAAGTACAATGCGGACCCGCAGGCATAGGAGCAGGCAGCATGAGAGCCAGTGCACCCACCTTCGAGTATCCGAAGTAGCACAGCCACATGAGCAACATGGCCACGTCCACCAAGGCAATGGGCGCGGCGCAAAGGGTAATGGCTACGGGCGTATTGGCCGCGATGAGGGCCGTATCTATTCCGCTGGGTTCGTTCAACGTGCCCGGTCTGCTTCTGTCCGCCGTATTGGCGGTGATGCTGAACCTGGTTCTGCCTAAGGAGGCTGCCGAGGCGGTTGTTGAGACGCCTTCGACCGGGAAGGGCTCGGGAACGGTCGAGGTGTACGACGGTTTGGTGGAGCCCTAAGGATCCATCTCATTAGGTGAAATATGGCGCCGGGCACTTTCGCGCTTTTTGCCCGGCGTGCAACAAAGCAACGAGGGGAGTGCCCTATGGGTGGAAAAGCGGTTGATATCGAAGAGAAGCTTCCCTGGTATCGGGCATTTCCCTTGGGGTTGCAGCATTTCCTCTCGATGTTCGGGGCGACGGTGCTAGTGCCCACGCTCATGGGGTTCTCCCCCTCGGTATCGGTGATGTGCTCCGGCATCGGCACGGCCTTGCTCTGCTTTGGCGCTCGCTATTGGGGGACGGCTTAGCCACCACGGTGGCAGGTTTTTTGGGCGCCCCGCCGGCGACCACGTTTGCGGAGAACATCGGCGTTCTCAACGTGACTCGGGTTTACGCCACTCAGGTATTTTGGTATGCCGCGGCGGGGTCGCTTGCGGGGTGGTGAGCGCCCGTCTTCGGTTGGCTTGTGACGGCCCGCCTCGTTCAAGCGGTGGGCACGGGTATTTTTATTCCGCTCATGATGAATGCTATCTTGGAGATGGTGCCCTCGCATCGACTGGGAACGTTTCTCGCTATCGGTAATGGGATGATCGCCTTGGGGCCGGCATCTGCTCCGATGGTGACGGGCGTGATGGTGGATGCGTGGGGGTGGCGCAGCGTGTTTATCGTACCACTTGTCGTCTCGGTGCTCATTGGCTGCTGGGGCGCGACAGTTCCAAGTAGGATGCCGATGCCTCATGGGCCGGATGCGCGGTTCAGCCCGAGGAGGATGGTGGAGAGCCGCGGGTTTGCGGGAGCGGCGGTGCTGGTGGTAACGACCATGAGCGTGTACTTCTCGCTGAATGTGATGGTGCCATTGTTCCTCGGAGAGCAGGTTCATTGGGAGTCGACGGTAGCGGGGTTTTGCATGGGGCCGCTTGTGGTCGCCTATGCCCTGGCATCGTTGGCGGGCGGCCGTATGCTCGACCGGAAAGACCCTCGTCCTTTGCTACCGGGAGGGCTGGGGGTGGCAGTTGCCGGTTCGCTGCTTATGATGGCCGCCGGCCTTACGGCCAGCGTGCCGCTGGTGCTGGCTGGTGCGCTCGTCGTGTTTGTTGGATGTGGCATGACGGGCGCCTCGTTCCAAACGGTCGGTCTGCGACGCCTGCCTGCTTCTCAACATGCTATAGGTGTTACGATAATGACCATGGCTGTTCAATTGGCGGCATCCCTCGGGTCGCTGGTCTCCGTAGGAGTCATGACAGCCGCCCAGGGGGAAATGGGAGTTGGAGGTGCGAGCTATGCCGCTGCATGGCTCCTTAACGCTGCGGTGTGTGTCGGTGGCGCGGTGGCCGCTTGGAAGTTATCGAACCTAAGGGGAGGCTCGGCCGTTGTCGACTGATAAAATCGAGGAGCTCCTGCAGGATGTCCGAGAGGCGGGGCGAACCTCTGGGAAGCTGCTCGTAAATTCCGGTCTGCGGTTTTGCTCCGCGTCGGGAATGTTGCTGTTTCGGGACAGTCCTACGAGTGCGGTAAGTTTTATAATTGACCGATACATTGATGCGAGTGAAGGAGCTATTGGTATGCGAGACATCGATCCTGTCTGCAAAATTGCGTTGGTGCAAGCGGAGCCTGTTCTATTCGATAAGGAGGCGTCCCTGGCAAAAGCTCTTGACTGCATCGAGGAAAGTGCGTCCCAAAACCCCGACGTGATCGTATTCCCGGAGCTTTTCATCCCCGGCTATCCCATCGGTATGGACTTCGGTTTTAGCATGGGCAAGCGGACAGAAGCCGGCCGGTCCGATTGGAAACGCTATTACGACGCTTCCGTGGTAGCGGGCGATGCGGAGTTTCAGGCCCTTGCCGATGCGGCCAGAAAGACGGATGCCTATATCAGTCTCGGCTTCTCAGAGCGCGATGCGGTCAGTGGGACGCTGTACAACAGCAATGTCATTTTCGAGCCCGACGGCACCTACCGGGTGCATCGCAAGCTCAAGCCGACGGGTTCTGAGCGGGTGGTTTGGGGCGATGCCGATAAGGGCTATTTCCCTGTTACTCAAACGCCCTGGGGGCCTATCGGTGCCCTGATCTGCTGGGAGAGCTATATGCCGCTTGCACGGGTGGCGCTCTACCAAAAGGGGGTCACCATCTATATTTCGCCGAACACGAACGATAATCCCGAATGGCAGGCAACAATTCAGCACATCGCCATTGAGGGTAAGTGCTATTTTGTCAATGCGGATATGATTGTGGGAAAAAGCTCCTACCCCTCTGACCTTCATGAAATGGAGGCGATTTCCCAGCTACCGGAAATGGTGTGCCGCGGTGGAAGCTGCATCGTGGATCCCTATGGCCATTACATAACGGAGCCCGTCTGGGATCGGGAAACGATCATTTTCGCAGAACTCGATATGAATCTTCCGGCTGCTTGCAAAATGGAGCACGATGTGGTGGGGCACTATGCGAGACCCGACGTGCTGGAGCTGAAGGTCAGCGATCGATAGCCAGACGCTGTGGCGACAGATCGTTCGATAAAGGCACGATAAAGAGAATGCTTCCGATAAGGGTGAGAGGGGAGGCTCTACAGAAGCGTTCGGCTCGCCCCCGTGACGATTTCGTGACAGGTGAGTTTCTTGACTGCCCTGGTGCGCAGGGCAGTCAGCAGCCCGGCGGCATTCGGCGAACCGAGGCGGTTGCCTAGGCGATCGCCTCCTCGGTTTCGCCCATGGCGGCCGGCTCCTCGTCCAGGAAGGCGCCCGTGAGTTTGAGTACGCCGCGGTAGAAGCGAGTTTCCACCATGGTCTCGGCTTGAGCGAGGAAGGCGGACGTCCAGGAGGCTACGTGGGCGTCGAAGAAGGCGCGTTGGCGCTTCAGGAGTTCCCGGGCTCCTGTTCTGTCGCCTTCGCGCAGCGCTTGGGCCGTCTTATCGCAGAGATGGGCGAGGTAGGCGAAGATGAACGACAGGTGGTCCTCGGGCAGATCGACGCCCTCGGGAACGCGCAGTTGGTGCGCGCGCAGCTCCCGGTATACCTCGCTGCGAGCCTCGCCCATGAGCTGACCTGGCCCCTGGGTGCGAAACAGCGATTCGAAGGGCTGGGCCGTACGGCCCTCGCGGGTGCGGATGCCGTAGAAGGCGCCGGTGAAGTCGGCGGCTAGCTCCTCTTTGGTGCCCGTGTGCCGCAGGCGCAGCGCTCCGTGCAAGTCGAGATAGGCCGGCGCGAAGGGCGATTCGCTGTCGCCGGCCAGCCCGGCGAGGTCGCTGGCGGCCAGGGCATCGATCTGCTCCTCGGGCAGCGGCTGATAGTACAGCGAGGCGAGCAGGCGGTACAGGGAGGCGCGATCTTCGAGAAGGTCGATGGCGCAGGCGAGGTCGGTCATGGCGGTCTCCTTAGGTGACGAGTGGGCGGGCTGGGACGATTCGCTTGACGGACCGTCCCGCAGGGGCCGGGGGAAGTACCGGGAAGGGGCTTTCCCCGGCCGGGGAACAGCGCTACAGGTTCAGCATCACGCTGGGGATGCCGTGGGAGAACAGGTTGAGGTAACCGATGGCGCAGGCCCACATGAGCATGCGCAGGGCCACGCCCCCGATGGCGGCGCAGGCCACGCCGGCCACGGCCAGGGCGGCGGGCGCCTTCGCGGCCAGCGCGGTCATGCCGGCAATGGCGCAGGCTAGCACGCCGACGACGCCGCACGCCACGGCCCCGCCCCAGAACAGGACCCCTTGGGCCGCGACCGCGTCAAGGCCGAGGAACAGCCCGTAGGCGAGAATGCCCACGGCGTCCACGACGGCGCAGACGAGCACGGCCGGCCACAGCTTGCCTCCCAGCTCCTCGGCGCTGGCCGCTTTGTCGGCCGGCGTCTTGGTCGTGGCCGCCACCAGGGCGTAGGCGAAGGCGCCGAGGGCCAAAGACGTGCCCAGGTAGGCCAGGGGCAGCGTTTCGGTGCTCCAGGTGGGCTGGGCGTCGATCACGTAGCCGTGGCCGCAGAAGAACCCGATGGCCACGCCGAAGATCACCGCCAGCACCGCCACGACCCGCACGGCGCCGTCGCGGCCCTCCTCGCGGGTGAGCACCAGGTAGGCGGCGCCTGCGATGAAGCTCGCGCCCAAAAGCATCAGCTCGATGGAGATGCCCGAGAACGACAGCAGGTTCGTCACGGCGCTGATGGCGTTCAGCGGAGAGGCCAGGTGGGCCACCGAGCACAAACCGCCGATCACGAACAGGGCCAGTGCGCACCAGACGGCGCGGCGGCGCACCGTGCGCGAGCCGCCGAGCAGCTGGGAGAGCCCGGCGAAGGCGAGCATGGCGCCGCCGGCTCCGGCCAGCAGCGAGAACAGGACGAGGGGCCATTGAATCGCCATGGTTACACCAGCTCCTTCCAGGAAGCGAACTTGGGGGACAGAATGTAGCGCGTGAGCGGCTTGGCGTCATTGGGATCGGGCAGCGTGTGGATGGCCTCCTCCGGGTACTTCGCCAGCTCGCGGCTCACATCGGATTCCGGGTCGTCGTAATCGCCGAAGAAGCGCGCGCCGCAGTTGCAGTTGTGGACGCAGGCCGGCACGCCGTCGCCGTCAGCAGTGATCTGGGCGCACAGCGTGCACTTCTGCGCCACGCCGGCGTCCTCGTTGAACTGGCGCACGCCGTAGGGGCAGGCGTAGATGCAGTACTGGCAGCCGATGCACTTCTCCTTGTCGATGAGCACCATGCCGGTTTTGGGGTCGCGGTAGCTGGCGGCCGTGGGGCATACGTGCACGCAGGCCGGGTTCTCGCACTGCTGGCACTGGGAGGGCAGCCAGTACTTCTCCACGTTGGGGAAGGTGCCCGTGGGGCCCACGGCGATCACCTTGTTGTAGAAATGGCCCAGGGGCAGGTCGTTTTCCAGCTTGCACGCCACGATGCAGCTGTCGCAGCCGGAGCAGCGATCCAGGTTGATCAGCAGACCCTTGCGCATTTAGAACACCTCCTCGGTGACAGGTTCGCCCGAAAGCGTGGGCATGAACGGTTGGAACTGCTCGCTCTCGATCCAGATGCGCTCGGGGCGCTCGGTCTTCTCGATCTTCACCGTGAAGGCACGGTAGCTGTTCGTGGCGAAGCAGGGGTTTTGGAACTCGTCGGCGGACATGATGTTGTAGCCGCACTCCTCGATGCCGGGGGTGATGGTCTCCTGGGTCTCATCAAAGCACTCGGGGTTCCAGAAGCGCTCGGTGATGAGCACACCGGGGGCAATGCCCTGGGTGAGGTAGGCTCGCGCGTTGGACGATCCGCGGCGCGAGGTAATCTTCACCCAGTCCAGATGCTCGATGCCGTATTCCGCCGCCGTCTCGGGGTTGATCTTCAGCTCGGGGGCGGGCATGACCTCGCGGATGAAGGGCGCGTGGCGCATGGTGCCGTGATGGAAGTGGGGCAAGCGTCCCGTGGTGATGACGAGCGGGTACTCCGGATCGTAGCCCGGCTGGCCCTCGACGGGGCTTTCCGTCGGTTCCTTGAAGGTGCAGATGGGGTCGTAGTCGTCGCAGGCCGGCTGGTCGAAGGGATACATGTAGGGGAAGCCGGTGCGGGCCAGGCGCAGCATGGCCTCGGAGTACACGTCCACCTTGCGCGACATCGTGGCGAACCCGCGGGGCAGCCCGTCGCTCACCGGCTCCTTGTACTGGTAGTAGGCCATGTAGTCGTCTATGGGCTCCTCGGTGAAGCGGTGGTCGATGTCGTCGAGCATCTCCTGCCAGCTTCCCTTGCCCATCTGCTCGGCCCAGGCGGCCCGGGCCGCCTCCAGGCTCTCGAAGAACGGTACCTTGTAGGCGTCGGGGTCGAACACGTTCTCGGCGCCGAGCTTCTCCACGGCGGACGCGGCCACCTGGTAGGGCGATACGAAGGGGTTCACGGTCTCGCCGAGGTGCGTCACCTGGCAGCGGGCGTAGTGGCGGTTGAAGTGGGTGCCCGGCGCCTCGTAGGAGTCGTATTCCAGCCACTCGGTGGTGGGCAGGAACAAGTCGACGGTCTGCACGGTGAACGAGGTCATGTTGGGGTACTGCTGGATGACGAAGTCCTGCTCGTCGTAGGCCTTCTTCCACTCGAGGGAGGGCCCCATAACGGCGTACTTGTTGCCCGACATCTCATACATCACGCGCGGACGGTAGGGCTCGCCGGTGGTGATGGCCTGCCGCAGCTCCTTCGGCGCACAGGTCTGCCACTGGTGGATGCCCTTGTGCTCGTTGGCGCCCATGGTGTCGCAGCGGGACTGGAAGAAGTAGCGCTGCATCTCCTTGCCGTCGCGGCCCTTGGCGTCCCAGTCGGCCACGATGGCATCCAGCAGGCGGTCGTTCTCGGCCTTGGTGAGACCGGTGGTCCAGCCCAGGCCGTAGCGCTCGAAGGTGGAGGAGAACACGCCCAGGCGCTGAGTCGGGCGATCGGCGGTGCGGCTGGCGGCGCCGTGATTCTGGAAGGCGGAGCAGGGGGACTCCACGTGGCCGAGCAGCGCGTCGATGGCGAGCGCCCCCAAAGGCGCGGTGGAGGAGTTCTCCTGGTGGTCGGAGAACACGCCGTTGGACAAGCCGCCGAAGTCGGCGTTCGCGTACAGCTCGATGGCCTCGCGGATGCGTTCCGGATCGAGCCAGCAGGTCTCGCCGGCCGCCTCCAAGGTCCAGGGCTCGGCCTCTTCCTTGTAAATCTGGCCCGCCGTCTTGGCCTCCTTGCCGTTCACGGTGGCGGTGGCAAAGATAACGGGGTCGACCGCGCAGTCCTCGGGGGCGGTGAAGGGGAAGGGCTGGACGGAGTTGGTTTTCGCGTCGAAGCACACGTAGGCCGGGGTATCGTAGACGCCGGCGGGGTCGGCGGCCGGGTTCACGTAGTCGGGCCACACCTCCTCGGCGCGGTAGGCCAGGCGCGTGTCGGGGTTGATGAGGAAGGGCAGGTTCGTCCAGTGCTTCACGAACTGCTCGTCGTACAGGTCGTTCTCGATGATGTGGTGAATCCACGACAGCATGAGCGCGCAGTCGGAGCCGGGGCGCACGGGAAGCCACACGTCGGCCTTGGCGGCCTCGGCGGTCATGTAGGGGTCCACGACGATGGTCTTCACGCCGAGGTTCGACCGGGCGTCGGTCAGCCCGTGGCCGCCGTGGGCCGCCTTGGAGGAGTGCGGCTGGCTGCCCCACAGCACGAAGACGCGCTCCGTGTCGTCGCGGCGGGTGCCGTCCAGCTCGGCGTTGTCGGTGATGCCCACCCAGCGATCCACGTTGTCCATGTCAACGCAGCAGTTGAAGCCCACCGAGGTGGTGGAGACGAAGTCGCGCGGCATGGCGCACTGGCAGGCGCCGGAGGCCAGGGAGTTGCAGCCGCCGAAGGTGTAGTCGAGGCCCGAGGTCTCCCATTCGATGTAGGCGCCACCGCCCCCGCGGGCGCTCCAGTAGGCGTAGGGGCCGTACTTCTTCACGGCCGTGGCGATCTGCTCGCCGGCCAGGTCAACGGCCTCGTCCCAGCTGATGGCCTCCCACTTGTTCTCACCGCGCTCGCCGACGCGCTTCATGGGGTGCAGCACGTGGCGGGGGCTGTAGACGGTCTGAATCTGGGACAGGCACTTCAGGCACACGCCGCCCTTGTTCAGGGGGCCGTCCGGGTCTCCTTCGATCTTCACGACGCGGCCGTCCTCGGTGTACACGCGCACCGGGCAGCAGTTGGTGCAGCCATGGCAGGCGGTCTTGTGCATCACGCGCTCCACGGATCCGGCGGCGAAGGCCTGATCGGTCGTTTCGAGCAGCGGGATCGAGCCGGCGGCCGTAAGGGCCGCGCCCGTGGCCGCTGCGGCCTTCATGAAGCCGCGTCGGCTGATGGTTCCCTTGGTCATGGGGGTCCTCTCTTTCCTCTCTACGGTCAAAATGGCGTTCCTAGCGAAGTTGCTGCAATACTTTCATTCCCCTCTCTGTGATCTTCCATCCATCGTTCCAGGCAAGGCCGCCCGAGCGTTCCAGTGCGTCCACGAAGAAGCTCGGCTGCAGGGGTTGGCTTGAGGTGGTGCTCGCGAAGGCAGCGGCGGGTCGGGTGCGCAACAGCGCCTCGATCTCCTTGAAGGTGCGCTGCTCGCGGCAGAAGTCCATAAGGTCCAGGTAGGTGGTAAGCCGCTGGGGTACGAGATCGAAGAGGCGTTGCAGCCGCTTCTCGGGCGCGAGGTCCTCGGCCACCTGCTCGCCGACCGGCGTGGTTACCACAGCGTAGGCGAAGGTGGCGTCCTCGATCTCGTCGGGAGTGAGCCCCGCCTTGGCCTGGGGCGTCAGGGGCCGGCCCGTCTCGTCCAGCTCCAGCCAGTACAGGCCGCCGGCGTGCACGAGGGTGCGGATGAGCCGATAGGGGCTTTGGGCCACCGAGGAGAACTCGGGGCAGGCCCGAGCCGCCTCCTCGGCTTCGGCGAGCGTGCGCTGGGTGGTGCAGAAGGCGAGCAGCTTGAGGAAGATCTCGCGGTGCAGGGGCGCCCGGTTCACCGTCTCGGTAAGGGCGGCCACGGCTTCCTCGAAGGTGGCCTCGGCGCTGGCGTCGGCTTCGGGTGTCGATGCGGGCTCGGCGGCCTTGGGCGCGAGGTCGCCGTCAGCAGCGGCGACGTAGGGCGCGGGTGTGCTAGCGGTTTCCACGGGTCAGTCCTTTCTTCGTGAAGCGGATGGCGTCTGCGGGGCAGGCGGCGGCGCACTGGCCGCAGCGGGTGCACTCGGCCAGGGCCCGGTCGCCCAGATCTCCCGCCGGATCGATGAACTCGGGGCAGGCAGCGGCGCATACGGTGCAGGGCGTGCCGTCCTTGCGCAGGCAGAGGTCAGGGTCGATCTTGGGACGCGTGGCCTTGTTGAAGTTGGCCACGAGCCCCATAAGGGCGCTGATGGGGCAGAAGCGGTGGCACCATTTCCGCAGCAGGGTGAGCTCGGCTACGATGATGAGGGGGAACACGATGAGGTCCAAGGTGGGCTCGTTGAACCCGACGAGGCGGTAGAGGGCGATGGCCGTGGCGAAGGTGAGGCCCACCGGGCAGATGAGGCAGAACACGGGAAACCCGCAGATCGCCGCCGACACAAGCGAGCCGCCGAGCACCACGTGGCGCCCGTCCATCTTCGCGAACCGTCGCTTGTCGGTGCCATCGGCGGGGGCAAGGGGCGTCTCGCCGGGTTTCTTCTCGCCGCAGCCCGCACAACCGGCGCACGCGGCCAGGCGCCCGCTCACGTGATGGGCCGCCTCGATGCGCGCCGCCTTGTCGGCCTCGCGGCGCTTCTTGCCCGACAGGAACCGGTCGAGCGGCGGAATGGGGCACACCCAGCTGCAGAAGGCCTTGCCCACGAGCAGCACTGCCGCGGCGGCCACGGCCAGGATGATTACGGCCCGCGCCACGAAGGCCCCGGCGCCGAAGAGTGATTCCAACGCGCCGAGGGGGCATACTGCCGCAATGGACTCGTAGCCCACCGAGCACAGGGTGCCCGAGCCGATGCCGGTTACCAGGCCGATGACGAGAAGGGCGAACACGATGCCCGGGGCGTATCGGCGCACGCGGCTCACCTTCGAGCGGCTGCCCTCCTCCGGCTGCGCGGAAACCTCGGCGCCCTTTTCGGGGGTTGTCGACTTAGCCATGCCACACCTCCACATTGATGCCGCGCTTGTTGCTGGCGTCGTAATTGCGATAGGCGCTCGTGGGGCAAACGTACTCGCAGGCGCCGCAGCCGTTGCAGCGCTTTTCGTCCACCACCAGGCGCCCGTTCTCGTCCAGGGACAGGGCGTCCCACTCGCAGGCATCGATGCAGGGCGCGTTGCACGTGCCCGAGATGCCGTACAGCTGGCACTCGGCCTCGTCTACCACGGCCATGCCGATCTTGTCCACGTAGGGGTCGAAGGCCGTAAGCGCCCCGGTGGGGCAGGCGGCGATGCAGCGGAAGGCGCCGTCGCACATGTCGCAGTAGCCCTCGCGAAAATCCATGATCGGCAGCCGCGCCCCGATAATGCCGGGGGTGAGCCCCTCCACGCCGATGGCGGCAAGCGGGCAGGCCGCCCGGCAACGGTCGCAGCGGATGCACGCGCCCCAGAACCGGTCGGCGTCCTGGCCTCCTGGCGGTCGCAGGCGATCGGTCTCGCCGCCGAAGGCCGCCGTGGCGCCCCCGAAGGCCAGAAGCCCTGCGGCCATCGCGGCACCGCCGATGAGCGACCGGCGGCTGAGGCCCGGCTTTTGGGGGCGTGTCGCCCCGCCGTCCTCTTGGAGGCTCGCGGCGGAATCCGTTTTCTCCCTCGTCTTCACGCTCTCCCCTCTCCTCGTCTCTTCCCGCGCCCTTATCGGCGCGGGGAATCTGCTACACTTCCGGGAGGCTCATCCACTCGTCAAAGCCGAGCCTCCCGTTGGCATCTAGGTTAGGGGCTGGCATCTGCGCTGAACATTCTCCGAAGCGCTGTAAATTGCCATAAGCGGGCCTCCACCAAAACGCTTAGGGGTTGTGTTTCCGCAGGTGAAAAGAGGGATAATGGTTGGAGAGGGAAAAGATGCATCAAATGAGGGGCGCGTGGGCGGCCCAGCGGGCCAGGTGGCGGAGAGCCTCTTTCCCGTGCGCTTTCTGGGGTTCGGGTTCTATTGGGCATGGCTCTTTCTGGCGGGGGTGACGCCCTCGCCGCTCATCGGGGCACCGCTGTGTTTTGCGGGTGCCCCCTTCGAGATGGTCGAACTGTCGGTGCGAGCGCTGGTGCTTGTGGTCGTGCTCATCGCCTCGCGGCAGCTGGCTTCCGTCGCTGGGCAGCGCGGGCTGCTCGTGCTCGGGGTTGCGGCAAGTGCGGCGGCGGCTCCGCTTGCCCTCGGCCTCGGAGGCGCCGAGGCGGCTTCGGCCTCGGCGGTGGCGGCCGCCATCGGCGAAGTGTGCATGTTCCTGCTGTGGCTCTGCTTTTTCGGGTACATGAAGGTGGGCGAGACCTTCGTTCTGCTCGTGGGATCCTATGCTATCGGCTCGGTGCTCTTCCTTCTAACGGCGGCATTGGGCTTCAACGCCATGGCGGCCGCCTCGGTGCTGTTCCCCGTGCTGTCGGGAACGGCCTTCGTGCTCTCCCAGCGTCTTATGAAAGCGCGGACGGGAGAGGAGCTGTTTGTTGAGGAGCCGGTTTCGGGTGACGGTGCTCGAGAGACGGGCGGGGGCGTGCTGCCGGCCGCTGCCGTTGCGGCCTCTCACCATGGGGCAGCGGGCGGCGCGGAGAGTCCCGTGCGCCAGAAAGTGCGCATAGGCGTGGCCCTTGCCCTGTACTCGTTCTCCTTCTCCCTCTCGTGCGGCATCGCCCTGTTCAGTGGGGAGGGAGTGATCGGGGCCTTCACGGTGGAGCCGGCGGCCATGATTGTGCTGGGGGTTATCTGCGCGGCCTTCTTCAAGTTCGACCGTCAGCCCGATCGACCCTACAAGCTCTATCGGGCCGTTGCCCCGCTTATCGGGGCTGGGTTCTTGCTGATGGCCGTCTCGCCCCTTCCCGACGAGGTGGGCGGTTTCTGCGTTGCCTTGGGCTACGTGCTCTTCGAGCTGCTGGTCCTCAACGACTGCTGCAATATCGTGAAGGCCAACGACGCGTCGCTCCTGCGCGTGATGGCGGCGGCCCGGCTGGCCATTACGCTGGGAATGTTCTTGGGCTGGCTGGCGGCGTTTGCCGCGGCCTCCTTGGCGGGTGCGGCGGAAAGCGTGTCGAGCTTGGTGGCCCTCGGGCTGTTCGCGGCTCTGGTTTCCGTCTCGCTGGTGTTCACCGAGCGTGATATGATCTCCTTCGCCGCCGTTGCCGACGATCGGGCCCTATCCGAGGGTGCTTTGGAGGGTCCCACCCGCGAGGAGGCCTTCGCCGCCTTCGCCGAGCAGCAGGGGCTTTCCCGGCGCGAAGCCGAGGTGGCGTCCTATCTGCTCGCGGGGCGCACGACGAGCTTCGCCGCAGAGAAGCTGTTCATCGCCGAGTCCACGGTGCGGGCCCATGTGCACAGCATCTACCGGAAGTGCGGCGTGCACTCCCGCATGGAACTGATGGATGCCTTCGACGAATGCTGGATGGAAGGTGTCGATACGTAGCCCCTCGCCCGGTTAAGCTTTCGGATGCTCGGAGCAGAACTGCTCGAAGCGGTCGATAAGCTCCATGCGACCCCGGGTCTCGGTTTTCTGGTATATCTTGTGAACGTGGGAGCGGGCGGTGGACTCGGCGATGAACAGTTTCTCGGCAGTGTACTGCATGGTGCGGCCTTGCAGCAGGTACTCTAGCACCTCGGCCTCGCGTTTCGAGAGGTCGTGCTCGGTGGCGAACAGCGGAATAAACCGCGTCTTGTCGAGACGCGCCTCGGCGGCCTCCTGACGGGCTCGCATGCCGGCGATGGTGCCGAGCTTCCCCATGGCCTTATCCGTGAAGACGAGCGACGCGGCAACGATGACGACAACAAAGCACAGAGCGATTATCAGACGGCTCGATTGATCGGGATCCAGCGCGGCGCTGAGAGGAGCGCCCAGCACCCAGCCGAGGAAAATGCCGAGGGAGCCGGCGATGCGCACGATGAGCATCGAGCGCAAGAGCGAGCCGTCGTTGGTTTTGGTGGCATTGCAGAAATCGTTGAAGGAAAGCGCCTCGAAGAGAAGATAGCCGAACATGACGAAGAAGCCCGCGCACAGGGAGAGTCCGGCGGGCAATACGAGGAAGAGGGCGGCGCCCCCGCCGAATACCAACGGCACGCTGCGGTAGAGCGCGTAAAGGCCGATGCTCGCATCGCTGAGGCGTATGGCCGCGATGACGACAGCGGCAAGCACGATGCTGGCGAGGGCTTGTACGAGCGGTCCGCTGGAGAACGTATATTCGGAGACGGCGGTACGGCTCGAGAAGAGAGCGAACACGAAGGCGTACAGGGTAAGACCGATGGCCAGCCGCCTGAGGGCCGCCGGTAGCTTCGGGCGGCGGTCTGCGGCGGGGGAGGCTTGAAACAGCCCTTCGGAAGCGAGGGACGGAGGGTTCTTCACGAAATAGGCGAACAGCGCTCCCGACAAGATAGGACTTGTGATGGCGGCGACGAGCATCGCCGCCTCGCCCGCAGCAACGACGGCCAGGTACAGTATCGAGCCCAGGGCGTAGGAGCAGGCAAGCATGAAGGCGATATCGCCGATTTTCGCATAGCCGAAATAGCAGAGCCACATAATGAGCATGGCCACATCGACGACGGCCGTGATGAAGGCCGCCAAGGTCACGGCCTCAGGGGTGGTGGCAGAGGAAAGGGCGAGGGCGGCGACGGGACCGCCGACAAGGCAGCAGACGGGGTAGACCCAGCGTCCTCGGCTGGTGGTGAGTAGGCGGGTGGCCGCAAGGGAGAGCGAGAGAAGTAAGAGGCGCGCACCCACTTCCCATACCTCAAAGGGGAGGCTCCCCAATCCCTTAAGCGCTCCGAACAGCGGAGAGGGCGATACGGCCACC
This sequence comes from Adlercreutzia sp. CNCM I-6215, assembly GCF_977072315.1. Classification (NCBI taxonomy): domain Bacteria; kingdom Bacillati; phylum Actinomycetota; class Coriobacteriia; order Eggerthellales; family Eggerthellaceae; genus Adlercreutzia; species Adlercreutzia sp. CNCM I-6215. The sequence continues at coordinate 146,425 of NZ_CDRVMA010000004.1, forward strand.
AAAAAGAGCCATATCCAGAAAAGGGCGAAGCCGAATGTTCGCATGAAGAACAGTGATCTCGATTCATCCGACATGGTTCCCCTTTCGCTTCGCTCGTCCCATTATAGAAAACGCTATTTTGGGCCGCAACAATTTAGCTTTCGAATTACAAAGCCTTGAACTGGCATTTCTTAAAAATCAACGTTTTGATGGATGGGCCGTTGCGCTCAAAATCAACCACTTCAACGATGGTTTCCCCCTTGGCCGCGCTGGTAGGCTCGGGCCATCAATTATGTGCGGGAAACTCAACAAGGAAGGAGAGACGCATCATGGCAGACTCGATTTGCCCGAGCACCGCCGCCCCTGAGGGCCAGCCCGACGGGGCCGCCGTGGCGCGCGTCGAGAAGGCGTTGCATCGCCGCGGCGCCTTCACGGAGATTATGGGCAAAGTCCTGGACTTCTGCCGCCAGCGCCGGCTTCTGGCAGAGGTGGAGGACGAAATCGCAAGTTACCCGGAATTCAAGTATGTCGATCAGAGCCAAGCCGCTATCGCCTTCATGCTCGTCGAGGCCGGCGGCCTTGCGCGCATCGATTTGGATCGGGATGGCAACCCCGTGGATCCGGCTCGTCTGGCCTCTCTGGATGAGGACGCAGCAGACGAGCTCGTGCAGTTCTGCGCTCTGGAGACGACGCCGGCCGGGGTCCAGGTTGCCCAAGCCCATCGTCCTGAGGTGCGCTTGGAAGAGCTGTTCGCCCGCACGCCGGAGCGCAACGACGCCTACCGTGCCATTCTGCGCGCGGCCAGCGAGCCCAAAAGCTTTGCGGAAATAGAGGCGCTGCTCGGCAAGCAGCTCTCCCTGCCCTCGCTTAACGGGAAGTCCGGGCTGCCTCTGTATCCCAGCGCGTTGGTGGCGCACCTGGAAAAGGCCGGCGGCTTGGTGTGGGACGAGGCCTGGAGCACCACCCCGGCCGGAGCGAGCTTCGCGACCTCAAACGAAAGGAGCAAGTAATGGCGGCACGGAAGTCGAGCTACGGAAAGCTCGCCCACATGGCGCAGAAGGTGCAGGGCATCGACTGGGCCTCGGACGCCTCTCTCGTGGAGGCTGACGAGCAGTTTGCCCGCTCGGTCCCGCTGCGCGAGCGCCATCACAGCTGCTGCCATGGCTGCTACAACTGCTGTCCTTTGTGGGTGTACACCGAAGACGGCGTGGTGGTGAAGATCGAGGGCGACTACGACGGCACCCTGACCCAGGGCTGCCTGTGCACCAAGGCCCTCAACCAGCAGCATCTGGTGTACAGCCCGCGCCATGTACTGCATCCCATGAGGCGCGTAGGATCCCGCGGCGGCAACGACTGGGAAATCGTGTCGTGGGATGAGGCCTACGATATCGTGGGCGAGCAGATGGCCTTGGCTACGAGGAAGTACGGCCCCTATTCCATCATGGTGGGCGCTGGCGGTGGCGGCACCTACGGTAACGTGTTCCAGCGCGTCACCCAAGATGCCATTGGCGCTCCGGTGTGCATTTCCGGCGGTGGCTGCCAGTGCTATCTGCCCGCCGACTGCGCGGGCCAGTGGATGCGCGGTGGCTCCAACAACCGCCACGAGGGCAACAACGCCCGCGAGATGTGGAACGCCTGGCAGCCGGCCATGGAGTGCGTGGTGCTGTGGGGCGCCCAAACGAGCGCTTCCGGCGCAGCCTATGCCGCTCGCGCCAACGCCGAAATGCGAGAGCGCGGCATAAAGACCATTGTTATCGACCCCTACTATACCGAAGAGGCGGCCAAGGCCGACATCTGGTTGCCTATTCGTCCCATGGGCGATATCGCCATGCTTTTGGGCTGGTTCAACTACATTATCGCGAACAAGCTCTACGATGAGCAGTTCTGCAAGTACTGGACCAACTACCCCTTCCTCGTGGATCCTGACACGCGCCTGCCTTTGAAGGCCGAAGAGGTGTGGCCCGACTACGTGAACCCCTCGGCCGACCCCAACGACGTGTACGACACGCCGGCCTACGTGTGCTTCGATGCTCGCACCAACAGCGTGCAGCCCTTCCCCTACACCGCCCCGGAGGACTCTCCGGTCGACCCGGTGGTATTCTGCGAAGCCGAGGTGAACGGGCGTCTGTGCAAGAGCGCCGGCCAAATCCAGTGGGAGGCCTGCGAGGACTTCACCTTGGAGAAAACCGCTGAGCTCACCTGGGTCGATGCCGACACTATCGAGCGTGCGATCAAGCTGTACGCCACCACGCTCTCGGGTATCGGCACTGGTCAGTTCGCCGATATGAGCGAGCTGTCCTCGAACTTCATCTTCGGTACTATGGCCCTGGACATGCTGTGCGGCAAGGTGAACAAGCCGGGCGTGGTGCTCACCGAGCAGAAGCCCGAATCGCGCCACACCGCGCGTCCCACCCATTTCTGGTGCAACCGTCCCTATCAGGAGACCTTCGGCATCGGTTGGACGGTGGGCCTGACCGAGGGCGAGAACCTTCGCCGTTCCCAAGCAGCTGTGGAGCGCTGGAATGCGAAGGGTGTCGATGGCAAGGCCAAGCAGCAGGCTTTTGTGGACTACCAGCTGGCTCGCTTGGGGTCGCTGGAGCACAAGGCCGTGCACCAGTGGCAGCTGAACGCCTTGGCGCCGGTGCGCGAGGCGTTGCTGACCGGCGAGCCCTACAAGATCTCGGTGCGTTGGGAGCAGTCCGGCAACAAGTACTGCGTCATGAGCAACGGCGAGCAGTGGAACGAGGCTTACGCCAACATCGACTTCTGTGTGCATCAGCAGCCCCACATGACTTCCACTACCATTGAGGACGCCGACCTGTTCCTGCCCATGCAGGAGTGGTTGGAATTCGAGCACGCCACCGAGACGACCACCCAGTTCAACCAGACTTTCATGCGCAAGCAAATCGTGCATATGGGCGAAACGGAGGATCCGTTCATCTGCGTGACGCGTATCGTCGACAGCTTGTGCGAAAAGCTCGGCGGCGATGATGCGGTGCTCTGCCGCGACTTCCAATTCAACGGTACCTATCGCACCAAGGAGGACATCTATCCGGCTTGGGCCGAGATGTTCGGCGTGGAAAGCTGGCCCGAGGCCGTGAAGCACTCCGAGGATCACACGCTCACGGTGCCTATTGACGAGCTGTACCAGTTCTATCAGCACTTGGATATCGTGGACGATGGGCTGCCTGCCGGATTCGCCACGCTGTCTCGCAAATGCGAGCCCTATGTGACCATGGCGGTGCTGAACGGCCGCACCGGTTTTCCCTATCACTTCCCCTACACCCAGGTGGCCGCCGACGGCACGTGGCCGGAGTACGATGCCGTGTGCACCTACAAGGAGCAGAGCGAGAACATGCTCCAGGACGATCCGGATTTCCCCTTCTACCTCACGACGGGGCGCGTGGCCCACTACCACCACACGACGCTGCGCACCGCTCCCTACAGCCGCGAGCTCATTCCCGTCCCCGATATGCGCATCAACCCCCGCGATGCCGCGGCCCTCGGTGTGGCCCACGGCGATTGGGTGGAGCTGTCGAGCCGTCGCGGTGCCACGCGCGGCCGCGCCTACCTCACCGAGGGCGTGCGTCCCGGCGTGGTGATGATGGAGCGTTTCTACTTCCCCGAAAGCTACGACCATTCCACCAAGACCATGAGCGGCGGCTGGCGCCAGTGCAACGTGAACCTCATGGCCCGCGATGATGTGGTCAACGACAACTTCGCCTCCGCTTCCTGGCGCGGTTACCGCGTCAACGTGAGGAAAGCCGAGGCTCCCGAGGGCCTGTGGACCGAGCCGGAGCAGTTCCAGCCCCTCATGCCCAGCCGCACCTTCGAGTCCCGTACCGAGGAAGGGGCCTGCCATGCCTAGGAAGTGCCTTGTCATCAACATCGACCGGTGCACCGGTTGCGACAGCTGCATCGTGAGCTGCAAATTCGAGAATCACCTGCCCTTGGGCACCTTCTACAACCGTGTCATGCAGGTAGGACCTACGGGCACCTACCCGAACATCGAACGTTACAACCTGCCCGTGCAGTGCCAGCAGTGCACCCATGCGCGCTGCGTGGAGGTGTGCCCCACGGGCGCTTCTTATCGCGACAGCGAATCGGGCATTGTGCTGGTGAACGAGGCGAAGTGCATCGGCTGCCAGTACTGCCTGTACGCTTGTCCCTACGGTGTGCGCAGCTTCAGCGAGGAGGACGGCGTGGCCCGCAAGTGCACGCTGTGCCAGCATCTGACCGCCGATGGCAAGGCCGATCCGGCCTGCGTGCACAATTGCCCCGGCGGCGCCCGGTTCTACGGCGATCTGGACGACCCGGATTCGGCTGTTTCCCGGGAACTGGCCAAGTACGACGACGCGTGCATTCACACGCTGGGCGCTCCCGAAGGCGAAGAGCCCCTGACCCGCTATATCCTCTCGCCTTCGACGGCTCATTGGAAGGAGCTGGTGTAAATGGCACCGAAAATTCAGTGGCCCCTCGTTCTGTTCTCAATGCTCGCGGGGTGCGGCGGATGCTGCTTCGCTTTCGCGGGTGTGGCCGGCGCTCTCGGCGAGTCGACGACGGTCACGCTCTGGGCGACGGGCATCTCGTTGGTGCTCGTTGTGGTGGGCGCCGTCTGCTCCATGATGCATCTGGCCACGCCGCGTCACGCTTTTGCGGCTGTGACCCATCTGCTGTCCTTCTCGGGCATTTCCGTGGAGCTGATCATGCTCGGTGTGGTATCGGCGCTCATGGCGGCCTATGGCGCTGCGTGCCTGTGGTTCGACAACGAGCTGGTGCGCCTCGTGCTCGGCATGGCTGGCGCGCTGGCCGGCGTCGTGCTGGCCTTTGTAACGGGCCATGGCTACCTCATCTCATCAAAGCCCACCTGGAATACGAAGAAGCTGCCTTTGGCCTATACGGGCACGGCGCTTGTGGCCGGCGGGTTTCTCTACGCGGTGGTGTCGGTGGCGACGGGGGGCGTCTGGGCTATGGAGTTGCCCGTGAAGCTGCTGTTGGCCGTCTGCGCTGTCTTCTCGGCAGTGACGGTGGCCGCGTACCTGGGGCATTTGGGGATGCAGACGGCGAAGAAGAACCCGACGCTGTTCTGGGTCGGCATCGTGGTCTGCGGCCTGGTGGTGCCTCTGGCCTGCGCGGCGATCCTGCTCGCTCCTCTGCCTTCGATGGCTTTCGTCGCGGTGGCGGCCGTCGGTTTCGTTGCCGCCATGGCGGGGGGTCTCAGCCTGCGCATGCTCATGTGGATCGTCGGTGCGGGATTCCTCTTCTTTTTCGAGGACGCCCAAGCAAATCGCAGCGCCATTCTCAACTGCTAGCTATTTTCGGCGGGCCTGTCCGCAAGGATCGCGCCCGCCCTGTCAAAGAAAGGTGGGGAAACCATGATGACCCCCGACGAGTTCTCCCTAGTGCAGGCGAACCGTGCGAAGTTGTACCGCCTTTTCGGCCGTCTTTTCAGGGCGCCGCTCTCCCAGGATGACATTGAGGCGCTTGCAGCGGCCCGGATCGGCTCCCTGAAGAGCGAGGACGCTGCGTTCGACCACGGCATGCACGTCATGGAGCGTTATCTGGAGAAGCGCCACACGGGCACGCGCGCCTTCTTGGGACGCGATTTCACGGCGGCGTTTCTAGGTATGCGCGATGAAGCCGGCCGTTACGCTTTGCCCTACGAGAGCGCCTTTGTGGACGCAACGCAGCATTACATGGGCACAGCGCGGGGCAAGGTGCACAACATCTACAAGAAGCAGGCGCTCAAGCTGGCGGAAGGCATCGATCTTCCCGAGGATCACCTGGCCTTTATGTGCGAGTTTATGGCGACGTTGGCCGATCGCGCCGTTGAGGCGCGCGCCGCGTCCGATATGACGGCCCTGCGTGAGAATCTCCTGCTTTCCCAGGCGTTCCTCAAGCACCATATCCTGAATTGGTACCCGGAGTTCTCCGCTCTGGCGGCGCGCTTGGTAGACGAGCGGTTCTACCGCGGGCTTCTGGAGGCGGCCGGTGCCTTCTTCGCCCTGGATGCCAAGGTGCTTCGCGATCTGGTGAAAGATGAGAAGGCAAAGGACCGCTCGTTCGATCTTGCCCGCTGGGAACTGGCCAATGCCGTCCCTGTCGACAAAGAGGGCGTCTATCCGCAGCTTAATCGTCATCGTTGCCTGCGCGCGAAGGGCATGACCTGCGACCGGTGCACGGCTGTGTGCCCCGAAGCGGTAGATCCGGTGGCGAATAGGAAGCATGAGCCCCAGAACGCTTGCACCGCCTGCGGTGCCTGCGTGGCGGTGTGCCCCGAGAAGGCGCTGTCTCTTTAGGATCCTGGTGTCTTTGCCGGGGCGTCCGTGAATCGATCCGCGCCGGCACCATCGTTGGCATTCGGGTTCGTCAAATGGTTGAAGCGCCGTGCAGGAAAGCACGGCGGGAAAGAAAAGGAGGTTTCGTTATGAGACAAGACGGAGGTTACGCCATTGGGGATAAGGTCCCCATGGGGAAGGCCATTGTGTACTCGTTGCAGCACCTGATGGCCTTCGTGGGCGGCGGCGCTATTGTGCCCGCCATGATCATGGGACTCAATCCGGCGCTGGCGGTGTTCTGCACCGGCCTTGGCACCATCATCTATCTTATTTGCACGCGCAACAAGGTGCCGAGCTACTTCGGCGTGTCGTTCAGCTTCATCACGCCCATGGCCGTGGTGACGGCCGTCGATGGCATTTCGGGTGCGCTCTGCGGTATTGTGGCCGTCGGTGTGGCGCTCTGCGTGGTGGCGGGCATTGTGAAGCTTACCGGCACCGGCTGGATTGACAAGGTGCTGCCGCCGGTAGTGACCGGCTGCATCATCGTGGTCATCGGCGTGGGTCTGTCGGCCACGGCGGTCAACTCCGTGATGTTCGACGGCGGTGCTTCGGAGACCTTCGACACGATGGGCTGCATTGTCGGGTTCATCACGTTCCTCGCGGCCGTGGTGGCATCTTCCTGGGGTCGCGGCTTCCTTAAGATGGTGCCCGTGCTCATCGGCATCGTGGTGGGTTATATCGTGGCCATTCCCCTGGGTATGGTGGACTTCACCGCTATCAACGAGGCGGCTTGGATCGGCCTTCCCGAAGTGACGCTGCCCACGTTTAGCGTGAATGCCCTGCTCGTTATCGCTCCCATTGCGTTGGTGCTCGTAGTCGAGCATATCGGCCACCTGATGACGGTGACCAATCTTTCCGGCGAGGACTGCAACAAGTACCTCTCCTCTTCGCTGCTCGGCAACGGCCTTGGCACGGTGGCTTCCGGCTTCCTGGGCGGCCCGGCTTTGACCTCCATCGCCGAGAACATCGGCGTTATGGGTCTGTCGAAGTGCTATTCCACCCGTATCTTCTGGTGGACGGCCGCTTTCGCCATGATCATCGGCGGTTTTTGCCCGAAGCTGGCCATGCTGTTCTACTCCATTCCCAACTGCGTGCTGGGCGGCGTGTCGTTCCTGCTGTTCGGACTCATCTCCGGCAACGGTCTGTCGCTGCTTGTGGATGCCAAAGTGGATTTCAATGAGAATCGCAATCTCATGATCGCTGCCGCCTCGCTCATCGTGGGCATCGGCATGATGACCACCGGCGTGTCCATCCCCCTGGGTTCCTTCAATGTTCCCGGCCTGCTGCTGGCTGCGGTGCTGGCTGTGATCCTGAACCTCGTCTTGCCCAAGGAGTCTCAGGGCGAGAAGCCGGTGACGGCGACGACGGCGGCCGAGGGCGCCGGTAAGGTCCAGGTCTACGACGAGTTGGTCGAGCCCTAAGGCGCTGTGGTTTCCCATCCGTTCAAGCAAGGGGTCGCGGTGCCGAGAGAGTTGTGCGCTCGCTCGGCACCGCGCCGTTGACAAGGGGTGTCCATCATGGGCAAGAGAGTAGTAGATGTCGAGGAAAGGCTTCCCTGGTACCAGGCGCTGCCTCTGGGCCTACAGCATTTCCTCTCAATGTTCGGAGCAACGGTGCTCGTGCCCATGCTCATGGGATTTTCGCCGTCGGTATCTGTGATGTGCTCGGGTATCGGAACGGCGTTGTACCTCGTGGCAACGAAGGGGAAAATTCCGAGCTACCTGGGACCTTCCTTCAGTTTCGTGGGGCCAGTGGTTATTGCGAGCGCTACGGCGGGAGTGGCCGGGGTCGGCTCGGCCATTGTGGGGGCCGGCCTGGTGTTCGTCGTGTGCGCTCTGGTGGTACGCAAGACGGGGACGCGCTGGATCGATCGGCTCATTCCCACGGTGGTCATGGCCGAGATCATCTTCGTTATTGGCTGCGGCCTGGCTACTACGGCGGTTTCGGAGGCGCTCACCGTGCCCGAGGGCGAGACGCTGTGGCAGGCGCTCGTTGTGGCGGGGGTGGCCTTCTTCGTGGTCGTGCTGTGCACGTGCTTCGGGAAGCGGGTGCTGAATACCATCCCCGTGTTAGTCGGGGCCGCAGTGGCCTATGGCCTTTCATGTGCTTTCGGTATGGTGGACTTCGCCCCTGTGGCTGAGGCGGCTTGGATCGGCCTGCCCGAGTTCACGTTGCCCGTCGTCGATGTGACGGCCATTGTGCTGGTGAGCCCTATCGCGATTATCGTGGTGATCGAGCATATCGGGCATCTGTTTGTCATCGGCGAGATGACCCACAGGAATTACAACCCTATTTTGTGGCGCTCGCTTTTGGGGGACGGCCTGGCCACCACTGTCGCTGGCCTTCTGGGGGCACCCCCGGCGACGACCTTCGCTGAGAACATCGGCGTGCTCAACGTGACGCGCGTCTATTCGACCCAAGTGTTCTGGTACGCCGCCGTCACGGCGTTCATCGTCGGCGGATTCTGCCCCAAGTTGGGAGCGTTGGTGGGCACTATTCCCGATCCGGTTATCGGCGGGGTGTCCATCGTGATATTCGGGCTGATTGCCTGCAATGCCCTGAAGATGCTTGTAGAGCACGCCGTCGACATGACCGACTCCCGCAATCTCATCATTTTCGGCGGTCCGGCTATCGCGGCTATCGGCATGCAGTCGATGGGCGTGAGCATTCCCGTCGGTGAGTACTCCGTGCCAGGGCTGGCCGTGGCGGCGCTGCTGGGCATTGTGCTGAACCTCGTGCTACCGGGCCGTTCCGCCGATGCGGGGGCCGAAAAGGTTCCCCCTGTACCGCGGGAAAGCTATGATGATCTGGCCCGCGATTTCGAGCGGGCCGAGAACGGATCGAACGAGAAGGGGTAGGCGTGAGGCGGTTGGTTCTTTCATGAGCGCGCGGAATGCCGCGGGTCGTCTCATAGGGTTTTTTGCGGGCGGTTTTATCGCCGGTTTTAACGAGAACCTGGTGAACATGGCGCTTGTTGCCATCATGGGCGAGTTTTCCGTGGATGCCATGACGGCGCAGTGGCTTGTGACGGGGTTCATGGTAGTCACGGTGTTCGTTGTGGCGGCCATGGCGGCCCTGTATCGACGGCTCGGCCCGCGGACGTTACTGTTCGTCGCTCTGGCGTGCAACGCGCTCGGATCGATGGGCGGTCTGGTGGCCCCTACCTTTGCGGTGCTGTTTGCGTCGCGGCTCGTGCAGGCCGTGGGCACGGGCATTTTCATCCCCCTTATGATGAACGCCATATTGGAAACGGTGGCATCGGAGAAATTGGGCACCTATCTCGCCGTGGGCAACGGCATGATCGCCTTGGGCCCCGCCGTGGCGCCTGTGGCCACCGGTGCCCTCGTCGGCGCCTTTGGCTGGCATAGCGTGTTCGTGGTTCCCCTGGTGGTTTCGGCGCTTATAGGTCTGTGGGGCCTTGTCGCCGTCAGGCCCTCGAGACGCGGCGACGTCCAAGGGAGCTTCGTCTCTCTTCGCGGGGTGCTGCTCAACCGCGGTTTTGTCGCCGCGGCCCTGCTCGTGGTGCTCACCATGAGCATTTACTTTTCCCTTAACGTCATGGGCCCGCTGTATCTGGAAGAATGCGCCCACCTCGGCCCGGCCCTCTCGGGGCTGTGCCTGGGCCCGCTCGTGGTGGCCTATGCTGTCGCGTCGCTTGCCGGCGGTCGCCGTCTCGACCGCCGAGGTCCCGCCCCCTTGCTTTCTCGAGGCTTGGCCGTGGCGGCTGCTGGATCGGTGCTGATGGCCGTAGCCGCCTGGATGGCAAGCGAGATCACACTGCTGGCGGGGATGTTGGTGGTGTTTGTCGGCTGCGGCACGGTGTGCGCCAATTTCCAGACTACAGGGCTGCGGTGCCTGGCGCTGAACCAGCACTCCCTGGGCGTCACCATAATGACGATGGCCGTCCAAATTGCTGCTTCTATCGGACCGTTTGTCTCGGTGGGCACAATGTCGGGCATCCAAGGTGCGGTAGGGGAGGCCCAAAGCGCCCTTGGCTATGAAGGCGCCTGGCTACTCGCGGCCCTCGTTTGTGCGATGGGCTCGCTTCTCGCCTGCTGGGCCTGTCGACAGCTGTGGAAATGGAGGCGCAACAATGCTGATGCGGGGTAAGGCTAACGTCGGCGTTCGTCGGAAGCCGGCATGACGGACTCTCTCAAAGCCGTTACGGGCGCTGCGCCGCCAGCTCTTTCAGGTTCTCGATGGCCAGTTCGGGATCGAGCACGTGCATGCCGAGGTAGGCGCCGCCCATGGTGTCGGCATCGGCGGTGGCGTAGATGGCGCGACTCGTCTCGCCGGTGAGATAGTGCCACAAACGGTACAGGTAGCCGGTCCAGTACATGGGTTCCCGGCCCCAGGAAGCTCCGGCACGGGGCAGGCCGCCCACTTCGTCGTCAAGCTCTTCCAACAGGTATTCCTCCCCGGCCCACTGCAGGAAGTCGAAGACCCCATCCATACGTCGCGCCACGTCGCTGTTCATGAAGGCCTCGATGAAGGTGGGGCAATCGTAGCCGCGCGCGCGGGCCAGTTCGAAGAGACGTCCCTGGATGTCGCACAGTTGTCGTTGGTCTAATCGCAGGTCAGCCAAGGGGAACACCGGCTTCCAGTATCTCGTCGAAGAAGTGTCCCTCGCGGCGGTGCTCGCGACAGATGCGCTCAGCCAAAGCCACTCCCTCGGCCCGGTTCGCCTCGCTCGTGGCAATCAGCTCGGTCCGCTCGTCCTCGCTGAGGCTACGCTCATCCACGATGCGAACGGCATCGCATGCGGCTTGGGTGAGCGCCACTACTTGGTTGCCCAGCTGCAGCGCGGAAAGACTTTTTATAAGGGCGACATCAGTGATGTCCCCGTTGAAGAAGCGGTCGAGGACGACGAACATGCGGTCGTTGGCAATGGGCCCAATGGCAACATCTGCACCCTCAAGCACGGCGGCTGTCTCTGCATAGAGGGCGGTGCCGCGGGCCTGCTCCATCTTGCCGCGATGATAGGCGACGACGAGGGCCCAGGTTGCGTCAGCGGAAAGCTCGCGCACATCGAGGCCGTCGAGATCAAGTTCCACGGTGTAAAAGCGCGCATCGGGGAAGTCGCAGATAAGGGTGAGCGGCTGCAGGGGTTCGGTGCCCAGGTAGAAACCCCGTCCGAAATCACATCGATCCCGGCTAAGAGGCGCAACGGGGCCGTCAATACCGTGGCGTGAGCCATGATAGAGAAGCATGGGGCCTCCTTTGTGACGAATGACCGTGCAGCTCGTACCGATAGTATAGCGGAACAGAGGGCGGGCGGGTTGCCCACAGCTGCCGCGTTGCACCCTCCCGCAATAAAAGGACAATATTTTCCCCGCCCGTTTTTGCGGTATCCTGAAAGCTGAACATGACGTGGGCGCATAAGGCCCGCGGCAGCGAGGGCGGCGAACCGGACGAGACCGGCTTCCCCCGCGAGGGCTACCAGCTGGGCGATTTGGCCGGCGCTGTGAGCCTGGCCATTCCCATGGAGGTGTACGAGGCGGAGGCCCGCGAGCGCACGATGGCCAACGTCAGCCTGTTCGGGGCGCTTGCGGCGGTCATCGTGGCGGTGGCCGTGGCGGTGAACGGAGCGCTCCGACGGCAGGGGCGCCAGATGGACACCCTGGACGCGGCGAGCCTCGAGGCCGACCGCTATCGGGTTGAAATTCTCCCCTCGATGTGCTCGACGTGGAGAATGCGGTGGAGGCGACCGTTGCGCCTGACCGTGGCGCTCACGGCCGCCCGCGATGGCCTGCTCATCGAGGTGGCCGACACCGGTATTGGCATTCCCGAGGACGAGCTCGCCACCATTTTCGAACGCTTCCGCCAGGCGGACTCGTCCATCTCGCGGCGCTACGGCGGCAGCGGCTTGGGACTTGCGCTCGTGAAGGAGATGGCCGAACTGCTCGGCGGCCGCGCCACCGTGCAGAGCGAAGTGGGCGTCGGCAGCGTGTTCCGCGCGAGCCATTCCGGCGCCGTCATGGGCAAAGACGAGCTCATCGAGGAGCTATGGGGCGAGGAGTACCTGGACGGCGCCATCTCCATCGCCGTCTACGTGCGGAAAATTCGCGAGAAGATAGAAGAGAACCCCGCCAAGCCCGCCTACCTGAAGACCGTCTGGGGCGTGGGATACTCCTTCGAGGCGTGAGGGCACCCCGCAATACTTTCGCAATAAAACGGCAAAGCGCTCTTTATGGCATCGCCGGCGCCCTCTTTCATCGAGTGGGGCGCGCAATCGTTCATCACTACGTTTGCCAATAAGAACCTTACCACGAATCCGCTTGCGGGCTCTGATGGACAAGGACGTACAGCGGCTCACAATTTCGATGGATCGATGGATTATCTGGCCCGAGCCGAGGCCATGATCGATGACGCGTTGGAATCGCTCAGCGCACAGCAAGCCTAAGCAAGTTTCTCACTTTGTGATAGTACTGACGTTGGGAAGGCGGACTCGATTGGGGCCCGCCTTCCCCTTATTGCGAGAGCCTGTATAGGTGTGCGGATTGATTCTAGATCGCACCCTTCCGCATCTGTGCGAACCACTCGGGCAGCAGCCCTGCTGCGTATAGGGGCAGGTTCACTACCCAGTCCTGCTCTTTGAAGGGCGACAGCGACAGGCGCAGGCCCCGGCCGAGGTGGTTACGCTCCACGAACAAGCGAAGGCTCTTCGCCTTCAGGTTCGTGGTGGCCTTCGCCTCGACGGCCACGATGGAGCGGCCGTAATCGTACACGAAATCGACCTCGCCGGAGGAGTTCTCGGCCGACCAGTAGTAAGGAACCACCTTGCCTGTGGCAACGAGCTCCTGGCACACGTAGTTTTCCGTGAGGGCCCCCTTGAACTCGGAAAACAGCTCATGGCCGTCAACGAGAACCGAGGCATCGAGACGGCTTGCCGCGCCGAGGAGTCCCACGTCGAGCAGGTATATCTTGAAAGCGTCTCGATCCTCGTAGGCGGAGAGGGGCAGTCCCGGCTTCGTGATGCGGTTGACGCGCAGAAGCAGTCCTGCGTCCACGAGCCACTGGATGGCCTCTTCGTAGCCGCGTGCGCGGGCGCCCGTGCGCACAGCTGAGTAGACGAACTTCTTGTTCTCGCGGGCGAGCTGTCCGGGAGCCGAGTTCCACACGAGCCGTATTTTCTCGGCGAGGGCAGCGTCGGCGTATTTGGAAAAGTCGTGCTCGTAGTCGAAGAGCAGCCGATTCTGCTGCTTTCGCGTTTCGCTGAAGCTGCCCGTATCCAAAAACGTTTGAACCACTTCTGGCATGCCGCCGACGAAGTAGTAATTGCGCAGCTGCTCTATGTAACGCTCCGAAAGGGAATCGGCCAACGCGAGATCTCCTCGTCGCAGGGTATCCAGCATGAGATTGTTGCCGGTTGCGAGGAGAAATTCGTCAAAGGACAAGGGGTAGATGAGCAGGTGGTCGACTTTCCCGACAGGGAAGGAGACGCCCCGGTGAAGGGCGACGCCCAAAAGCGACCCGGCAGCGACGAGGGCGGTTTCAGGGCTGCGCTCGGCGAACGATTTGAGGGAGGTAAGGGCCCGAGGGCATTCTTGAATCTCGTCGAACACTACGAGAGTGTTCGGGTCTTTGGCGTTAACGCCGGTGTACAAGGTGACGGCGTCGAGCAGCCTCGCCGGAGCTAACTCGCCTTCGAACTGACGCGCCATGGCCTCATCTTCGAGGAAGTTCACGTAAGCCACTGCGGCGAAGTGGGTCTGCCCGAACTCCCTGATGAGCCACGTCTTGCCCACCTGTCGTGCTCCCTGCACGAGCAGCGGTCGTCGGCGAGGGGAGTTCTTCCAGGCAATGAGGTCTTTTATGGCGAATCGCTCCACGGCAAGCTCCTTTCTGCCAACGCCAGTCATCGGTTCGAATGCCATGATAATATGTTTCAGAGCAATATTCCATCTGAAAAGTGGCACGGATACCAATTATTCCGACGTAAAAGTGGCACGGATGCCAATTATTCCGACGTAAAAGTGGCATGCTGCGGCTTCGAACTCGCTTTGGCCCTGAGGGGACGACTCTGGTTTTGCCGCCTTCGTGGAACTGCTCTTTCGCTTTAGCGTGTTGGAGTACAATGGCCCTTGCTCGCGTTGCGCACGCGACGAGGGCTTTTCTAGTCTGAGAAAGGGATGGTTCCATTGTCCGACATCACCGAGGTCGATTACATCTGGAAGAACGGCGAGCTGGTGCCGTGGGCGGAGGCGACGACCCATGTGCTGTCGCATTCGCTGCACTACGGCTCCGGCGTGTTCGAGGGCATTCGCTGCTACAAGGTGCCCGACGAGGACAAATCCTACGTGTTCCGCCTGCGCGACCATATGGAACGGCTGCATCGCAGCTGCAAGATTGCCCAGATCGAGTTGCCCTACAGCGTCGACGAGCTGATGGACGCCACGTTGGAAGTCATCCGTGCCAACAGGCTTCCGGCCTGCTATATCCGTCCATTGGTATACCGCGGCTACGGCGTCATGGGGGTAGACCCGACCGGGGCGCCCGTGGACGTCGTCATCGCCGTGTGGCCCTGGGACGCCTACCTGGGCGCCGACGCGCTGGAAAACGGCGTGGCCGTGGGCATCTCCTCGTGGCGCCAGCGCTCGAACAACGCCATTCCGCCGGCGGTGAAGGCCACGGCCTCTTACATGAACTCCATCCTCGCGAAGATGGAGGCGAAGGCCCACGGCTATGCCGAGGCCATCATGTTGAACGAGGCGGGGCTTGTCTGCGAGGGCACGGGCGAGAACTTGTTCATCGTGCGCAACGGCGTGCTTTCCACGCCGCCGCTTTCCGACGGACTTCTCGAGGGCATCACCCGCGACACGGTGCTGTGTCTGGCCGACGACCTGGAGATCCCTGCTGTGGAGGAAAGCCTCACCCGCAGCGACCTGTACATCGCCGATGAGGTGTTCATGACCGGCTCGGCCGCCGAGCTGACGCCCGTGGGTTCCGTGGACGGTCGCGTCATCGGCAAGCCCGGCGAAATCACGCGCGCGCTGCAGGATCGGTTCTTCGATTTGGCCTACGGTCGCATCGGCGAGTACGCCGACTGGCTCACGGAGGTCTAATGGCTGAGATTCGCACCCCCGATGTGGACGACCTGCTGAGCGTTCTGGCCGCCCTCGACGATCCCGATGCTATTTTCGCGCTTCTGGAAGACCTGTTCACCGTGCGCGAGATTCGCGAGACGTCCCAGCGCCTGGGCGTGGCGCGTCTTTTGGCGGCGGGGAAGTCCTATGCGGCCATCGAGGCGGAAACGGGCGCCTCGGCCACGACTATCGCCCGGGTTTCCAAGTGCCTCAGCTACGGCGCCGGCGGCTACGAGCAAGCGCTCAAAATTCTGGATGCGCGCCCGTAGCGGCTGTGCGGAGACGGGCGCTCGGTAAGGGTGATCCGACGCGCGCCGTTCGGCGACGATAGCGAAAGGGGTGTCATCTGGGCACCCCTTTTCTCACGCGCATGAATTCGGGAGAGGCTTTGCGTGCCAAAAAGAAGAGGCGGCTTGGGGGAGCCGCCTCATTGCAGGGGTTCGAGAACGGGTCGGGGAAATCTCGTTCTCGGGAAGCAGGCTTGTTGAGGGGTACCCGCTTCCAAAAGAGAGAAGAAGGAAAGGAAAGGGGAAAGGAGAAGACTTATCAGCTCTTTTCCGTTTCGCTGGTTTGCAGTATAGGGGAGGGACGGCTTTTGGGGGAGCCCTTTGGTGCTGCAGTTACCATCGCGTAAATAAGCGTGCACGGTTCCGTTAAACAGGGGCGGGGCGACCGGGCTGCTTGATACCGACGAAGGCGCGGGCTGGGTGCGCGAGAGTTGTGGAGAAAGTGTAAACCCAGGTTAACTCCCTTGTGCGAACGAATCAGTTAACCTATTATAACTTTTGTCAGCAGGGCCGAGGGAACGAAGCCCTGCAACACCTCCTCTCTTCTTGTTTTACTGGGTGGCGAAGCTTCTCCTCGTCTCGCTATCGCCACAACACGAAGCCCGCGGATCCCCCCTCCCGCGGGCCTTCGTGTTTTTCGGGCCGGATCTCCTGTTTCGCCATGGAACTGACACGAGGCGTTTGAGGGGAGGATACTTTGGTTGACTGTGTGCGAACTATGACCTTCTTCCTTTTGATTTCCTGGCGTTGACATGGGGATTTCGACTGAAACAAAGCAGTGGCATAGGGGCTACGAAGGGCTGCTGCACCCCTAATTAGTGCATGCGAGGGGTCATCATTTACTTGCAGACTCAAGAGATGGCAAAGCCGGAGCGGACGCGTTCCGGCAGAGTATCTGAGGGTCATGCTGCGCGGGTCGCCCGGCTGTCTGCCTGAAAAGCGGCCGGTCTGAGGACTGCGGCACTGAAAGAATTTTCGCAAACAAGAGCCTTCAAGGGAATGGTGATGACAATGAAATTCAGGGCTATAGGTTGGGTGGCGCTCTCCGGTCTGTTCGCGGTAAGCCTTGTGGGGTGCGCGGCCCAAAGTAGTCAGACGGCACCGGCCGGATCGGAGCAGGCGGTGGTGCAGACTGAAGAGACCCAGGGCCCAGCAGCGGGTCAGGCTGCCGTCGATGAGCAGGCCGATGCCGCCACGGCCGAGCAGGAGGCCGCGAACCCCGCCGAGTTGCAAATCGTCGATTCCGGCTGGTTCGCTGCCGACAACGGCATGGTCGATTTTGCCGTGAAGGTGCAGAACCCCAACAAAACCGTAGAGGCCATCGATCCAGTCATCGAGGTCGTGGGCAAGGACGATAGCGGCAACGTCATCTTCGACGAGACGATTGAAACTCCGGGTGTGTTGCCCGATTCCACTTACTATTATTCCTACGTGGCGGGATCGACCGCTGATTCCTCGGCAAACTCGACCGAGGTGGTGAAGCCGGCGACCGTCGAGTTCTCCATTACGACGCCCGAGGGTTCGTGGGAGGCCACGGACCAGAAGCTGGCTCATGTGTACGCTGTGCAGGACGGGGGCGCGACCGATACTCAGTTCGGCGCCAAGGAGTTCACAGGCACGGTGACGGCGTCCGAGTCGCTGGATGGCGCCACGCAGTCGCGCGTCGACGTGGTGCTGCTTGATCAAGACGGGAAGATTGAGGGCGGTTACTTCAAGATTGTCGACACCGAGCCTGGTCAGGCGGCCGACTACGACATCTACGCCGTGGGCGCTCCTCAGTACGCGAGCTATGCCGTGTACGCCAGCCCGTGGCCCGAGGAGGACGCGGCATAGAAGCTGAGTGGTTTACTTTGGATTAGACAGAGGGCAGAAAGAAAATAAACCGAGTTCGGACTTTTCAATTTCTCGAGTCACATTAGAGTGAGCGCCAAGGACGGCCCATTGTGCCAGGCTGTCCTTGGCGTATCAGGTTGAATTCCCAAAAGAGGAGGAGAACGCTTATGCCATACGAAAAGGGCAACGGCAAGACCGTCGTCATCGCCCTGGGCGGCAACGCCCTGGGCAACACCCCGCAGGAGCAGCTTACGCTCGTGCGGAACACCGCCAAGCACATCGTGGACATGATCGAGGAGGGCACCAACGTCGTCGTCTCCCACGGCAACGGCCCCCAGGTCGGCATGATCAACAACGCCTTCGCCTACGCGGCGGCCAACGACGACAAGACCCCGGACATGCCCTTCCCCGAGGCCGGCGCCATGTCCCAGGGCTACATCACAAGCGCAGGCGGGGAGTCCGCTTCCTGGTAGGGGAGGGCTTTAGGCCCTCCCTTCTTGTTCCCTACGATGGGCGTCCTCCTTCTGCAGGGCGGCTGAAGCCCCCCTACGACGGGCCCTCACAATGGCCCCTCCGTGTGGCCCTGTCGAGCGGGCCGTTCGGTTCAAGCGTTGACCATGTCGCTGAAGGAGACGAGCCGCACATTCCTCGATCTATTCGCCTCTGCTCGGCATGCTTGCGAGAATCCGGTTTTCGAAAACGCGTAAAGCTGCGCCTCGTCCGCATTGCCAATAAGGTTCGTGCGATGGCGAAGCTTCTCCAGGGCCGAGGCGGGAAAGTCCTCGTTTCGCCACTTGCATTCTCCGGCGAGCACCACGTGTGTGCCCTCTATGCCGACGATGTCAATTTCGGCTTCCTGCTTACGTTGCGGATCATTGCCCCACCAGCGTCCAAGGTCATCGAATTCTATGGCCGACTCGTCTCTTGCCATCTGGCGCCAAAGCCACTGGTTGCAGATATCTTCGAAAACCGGTCCCATGTATTCGGAAAGTGCCTTTTCGATAGAGCGCCAAGCACGTCCTGGCATCCCACGTTGGATCGAGGAAGTATGCGGTGCGATGAATCGAAACCAGAAACGGAAGAGATTGTCGCTGAGTCTGTAGATCGGCCTCTTGCCCTTTCCCCCAAGGGGCTGCTCGCGGGTAACCAGGCCAATGCGCTCAAGCTCTTTGAGGTAGTACGAGGTTTCCGCTGTGGTGGAGCCAATTGCGGTTGCTATCTCCCCGCTCTGGGTTCGTCCATTTGCGATGGCGTCGATGACCGCGTTGTATCGCGATGCCTTCGACACCTCTTGCATGAGCAAGATGCTCGGTTCCTCGTAGAGGATTGAGTTCGGGTCGAGCAGCGCTGCCTCGGTGAGCTCGCGTAATGTTCCACCATTCTGAAATTACATAAGATAAAGGGGTACGCCGCCCACCATGCCGTATATTTCGGCTGTCTCGATGGGGTTGCGTTGGGGGAAGAGCTCCATGGCTGTGAAAAAATCAAAGGGCTTAAGCTCTATCTGGGCTGTTCTCCGCCCGTACAAAGGGCTCTTCTCTCCAAGTACCTGCTCTTTCATGAACGACAACGAAGACCCGCACAGCAAGAGAAGCAGCTTCGAATCTGCAGAGGCGCGATCGATGAGAGCTTGCAGGATTGAAGAGACGCTCGGGTCGGCCTTTGCCAAATAGGGGAATTCGTCAATGACGAAGATGACTCGCTGGCTACGAGCGCGTTCGAATATGGCCTCGAAGGCTTGCTGGAGGCTGGCATAGAGCGGCGCAAATTGGAAAGCGAGGTGCTCTTCGGGCTTCTCATCCATCCTGGGGTAGGAAGGGTGAGTCCAGGAGGCTGAAACGCCTTTTCGGGATACAGCGTGTTTGCGTGTGGCCGCAGTGCCGGCAAGGGCTGCATGGGCGCATAGGTCTGGCCCCGCGGCTCTGCGGGACTAATGACCGCAGAGCCGCGGGGCCTGTGTTCAAGGGTTTGCGCGCCGTTCCGTATAGCTGGCGTCTTCTAGCTCGGTCCTACCCCTCGTAGACGATGCGGCCGTCGGAGATGGTGTAGACGACCTTCGCCGAGGAGATCTCCTTTGGATCCACTTCCAGGATATTGGTGTCCAGCACGACGAGATCGGCGAACTTGCCCACTTCAACGGTGCCGATAATATCGTCCATGAAGTTCTGGTAGGCGTCGTTCTTGGTGTAGGCCTCGAGCAGCTGGTAGGCTGTGAGCCCCTGTTCGGGCCAGCGGGTCATGTCGGTGTCCTCTTCCTCGGGATAGGGCGAGTTACGGGTAACGCCGGCCTCGATCGCATCGAGCGGGACAAATGGAATGACGGGGGCGTCTGAGGAGCCGCTGATGCAGATGCCTGCCTCGGCCATGTGCTTTGTTCGGTACATCGCCATGGCGCGCTCGTCGCCGACATAGGCGCGCTCCAGGTCCATGAGATCATCGTGGTACATCATCAGGAATTGGAGATTCGCCACTACATCCAAATCGGCCATGCGCTGGATATCCTCATCGGTAATGGCGCATACGTGGGTGATCGTGTGCCGCGCGTCGCGCTCCCCATTGGTCGCCCGAGCCTCCTCGAAGGCATCAAGGGTGCCGTGAACGGCGCCGTCGCCCATGGCGTGCACGTGCACCTGAACGCCTTCTGCATCAAAGTCGTGTACAAGACGGGTAAAGTCTTCCTGAGACCAGATGGGTTCGCCGCACCAATGATCACCGAGTCCCGTTGATTCCAGGTAGGGTTCCAGGAAGACGGCGGTGCCTCTTTCGGTCACTCCGTCGTAGAAAATCTTCACAGTATTCGAAGAAATCATGTCTGTGGCGGAGTCGTTGTAGGACTTGATGGTGGAAAGCACTTCGTCATAGGTGCGACCTTCTTTCATAGTGGGGACGACGCGCATGCGCAGGGTCAAATTGCCCTCGCGCTCCACCTTGTGGTACATATCGATAATATCAAGACCGCCTTGGGTGATATTTGTAATGCCGGTTATGCCATAGGAGTTTGCTTCCTCCATGAATTTGTACAGGGCCTTTTCCAGATTATCGTTGGTCATGGTGTCGGGCATGATGGCGAATACTATTCCCTTGGCGGCATCGCTGACGCATCCCGAAGGCTCGCCCTTTTCGTTGCGATAGAACAGGCCGCCTTCTGGGTCGGGGGTGTCGGCGGTTACGCCAGCCATTTCGAAGGCCTTGGAATTGACCCAAGCGGCGTGGTAGGAGACGTCATGGATGAGAATGGGCTTATCGGGGCAGATGGCATCTAGATCCTCTTTCGAGGGCCCGGGATTCGAGCCGTCGGGAAGCTGGTAGGCATTGAGCATGAAGGGCGATCCGATGTAGCCTTCTTCGTCGGGATGGGCTTCCACGAAGGAGCGGATTGCCTCGAGGTATTCCTCATTGGTGCTAAGTCCCGTTAGATCGATTTGGAAGAGTTTGGTGAACCAGTTGCCAGGGGCGTGGATGTGGCCGTCAATGAAGCCGGGGGAGACGAACTTGCCATCGAGGTCGATGACTTGGGTGGTGTCTCCTACGAAAGCGTCGATGCCTGAATCATCGCCCACATAGACGATTTTGTTGCCCGCGATGGCTATGGCCGAGGCAACCTCGCTTTCCGATACCATCGTCTGCACATGGCCGTTGTACAGCACGAGATCGGCGGCGTTCTCTTCGGGGGAATCAGATGGGCCGGTTGATCCGAGCGGCTCATCTGATGCGCATCCCCAAAGACCGCCCGAAAGCGTGGCGGCCGCAAGCGCACTTGATCCAATGACGAAATGGCGGCGGCTGAGAAGCTGATCGAGACGGGACATGCTCATAAAACCCTCCTTAGTTCGGTCGCAGCGCTCTCTTCTCGGTGCTGCGATGACCTAACTTTAAGAGCGGGGAAATCTCTTGTTAAGGAAATCAGGGAGGGCTTCTAGATTATTTAGGGGATGATTTTTTGTCATCCCCTCTTCTGAACTGGGATAACGAAGAAGCTGAATCGAGTGTCAGGCAAGTCGGTAGCCTTGGCAGCCAAACCGTCTATAATGTTTGCTATCCGATGAAGGAGGAGTCGTGTCCCTCGCCTTTCTCTACAATGTGGCAAGCTGCATCGCCTATGCGTTGGCCATCGCCGCCTATGGGAGCCTGTACTACGTCGAGCGCAAACCGGGATACATCTTCACGGCGCTCATCTTCTTCGCGTACACGATAGATATCGTTTTATTGTTCATGTACGAGTTTGTTCCAGAATTCGCGTTGCAATTCGAAGACGCGCGAAACGCCTACCCCATGCTCTACACCACATTCAACATGGCTATAATCCTCTTGTACCGGCTTGTGCTGGGCAGTTTGCTCTCGCGCAGCTTTTCCCCTGTCGAAGGATTTTTTTGGGCGGTTTGCATAATGGCGGCCTGGGCGAGCGGCGCTTCATCAGTCGAATCGGTTGCGTCGTGGCGCGGGTTCCTCTTTACCAGGCTGCTGGCATTGTGGGTGATAGGGTACGGTATCTGCTGCTTGGTGGCGGAATTTCGATGCATGAACCGCTGGCGATGGGTTTTCTCGCTTCTGCTCGTGCTCGTGTATGCCCTGGGAGAAGCGGCAACGTATGTGAGTTTCGGGCAGGAGAGCAGCGGGGGACTTTGCTTCTCCTCGCAAGGTGCCCGTCGAGGTTATGGCGCTCTGCTTCACCGTGGCCGCCTACGTCTTCCTCGCCCATCATCGGCGGATGCGCAACGAGCAGCTGGCAGAATCCCTTGTGCCCTGGATCGCCCGCGAATACGGGCTGACCAAGCGTGAAGAGGTGCTGCTGTCGCTGCTCGAGAAGGGTGCATCGAACAAGGAGATCGCCGAGCAGGAGTACATTTCCGTCAACACGGTGAAAACCCATATATCGAATGTTTACGCCAAGCTTGGCGTGAGCGGCCGGGACGAACTTACGCAAATGCTCAAAGAAGAGCTAGAGCGCCGCAAAAGGGCTCGATTCTAGGGCGCTGCGGGAATAAGGGCGGCTGCGGCCTTCCGACGCCTGCACCTCCCACGGCGCCAGCCGCTGTTGCGCGTCTGCCAGCTATCCCCTATCCCTTCCAGAACAGCTGGGCGAGCTCTTGGCGGGTAGTGGTGCCGGTTTTCTTCAGGATGTTGTGCACGTGAGCTTTCACGGTGCCGAGGGCCAATTGCAGCGAACTGGCGATGTTCTGATTGTCCTTGCCTTGCAGCACTTCTTCCAAGATGACGCGCTCGCGCGCGGTCAGGTGATAGCGCTCGCAGAAGGCGGGAAGCAGCTCGTCCACGTATTCCTGGGTGTCGGGCGCATCGGCACTCGGCGGCTCCTTGAAGCGCAGGCGCAGGGTGTCGGCAGCGACGCGCAGGGTGAAAAAGGACAGGGTCAGAAGCAGGATGTTCTCAGAGAAGTTCCGCTCGCTGATATACAGGGGCAGCATATCGGCGTTCGCGAAGAAGCTGGAATCGAAGACGAGGATCATGACGATATCCTCGATGAGAATGCACAGGCACAGAACTAAAGTGATGAGGAACAGCGGCTCCTGACGGCGCAAGCGGGCCTTCTCCACTTCGTTGCGGGCCGTGCAGTAGCGATAGACCCCGAAAGCCAAGCACCACAGGAGAAACGCCTGTCGCAGCGTGTAGAAGAGCCATTGGCGAAACTCGTCCACGGGCAGGCACAGCACGACGATTTCGCTTGCCGCGATGAAGGCCAAGGCTGGGGCGAGGCGCAAAACGCGGCGGCGCTCGTTCACGAAATCGCACAGTATGAGCCACATGGGCTCGAGAGTGCCCAAGGCGAGCAGTATCTTCAGCTGCGGATGGTCGATGGTATAGAACTGGTTGATGGAATACTCGACGTTCTGGCCCAGGTACTCGTATTGAAAGATAAGCGCGAGGTCGAGGAAGTAGAACAGCAGCATGGCTGCAGCGTAGAGAAACGAGTGGCGCCGGGAAACGAAATAGGCCGAGAGCGATACGGAACCCGACGCCACGCACACGAGCATCACGACGATGGTGTAGAGGTAGAACGCTGTCTCCAAAGCAAGCCTCCTCGGTGACGCATAGGGCCCGATGATGAGCCGCGACGGTCTAGAGCGGTTTAGGTCGTGCCTCAACTTGAAAGATCAGCAAAAGAGGCGATGGATCTTTTCTACCATAGAGGCCAGTTCAATAGGTCTAAGTAGCGGGATTATTTGGGATTAGACGCACGGTGAGCTTTTACCATCTGGAAATAATCTTGATTATTTCTTCTCAAAACTTCTAGCGCGTTCCATGCTGAGCCTCGAGAGATGCGGAAGACGCTCAACAATTCCGGAGACGGCCTCGAGTCGAGAAAAGGCCGCGAACGGGAATCCGGCCCGAATAGCGCCGACATGAAGGGTCCTCCGCATGAAACCGCATCGCGATCATCTTGCGCAGAGGTCGCGAACGAGATCCTAAAGGAGGATTTCTATGGTCAAGGACTACATCGACACCAACGACTTCACCAAGGAGGAGCTGCTCGGCATGGTGGACCTCGCCATCGCCATGAAGGGGCTCATCAAGGAGGGCGGCGAGTACCCGCTCTTGCTGAAGCACAAGACGCTGGGCATGATCTTCCAGCAGGTGTCCACCCGCACGCGCATCTCCTTCGAGACGGCCATGACCGACCTGGGCGGCCACGCGCAGTTCTTCGGCCCCGGCTCCATCCAGCTGGGCGGCCACGAGTCCATCGAGGACTCCGGCCGCGTCATGGGAAGCCTCGTCGACATCCTCATGGCCCGCGTCGACCGCCACAAGGACGTGGTGGCCCTGGCGAAGTACTCCGCGGCCCCCGTGATCAACGGCATGAGCGAGTACAACCACCCCACCCAGGAGCTCGGAGACCTCATGACCATGATCGAGAATTTGCCCGAGGGCAAGAAGATCGAGGACTGCAAGTTCGCCTTCATCGGCGATGCCACCCAGACCTGCGTATCGCTCATGTTCATCTGCTCGAAGATGGGCATGGACTTCGTGCAGTTCGGGCCCAAGGGCCATCAGATCCCCGACGGCGCCCTGCTCATAGGCACCGATGAGGAGCGCGCTGTGTTCGGTAAGGAGCTCATGGCCATCGGCGAGGAGAACTGCAAGATCTCCGGCGGCACCATTACCGTCTCCGACGACATCTCCTGCATCGAGGGCGCCGACTTCGTGTACACCGACGTGTGGTACGGCCTCTACGACGAGGAAGTCTCCAGCACCAGCTACATGGACGTGTTCTATCCCAAGTACCAGGTGACCTGGGACCTGATGAACGCGGCCGGCCCCGACTCCAAGTTCATGCACTGCCTGCCGGCCAACCGCGGCGAGGAGGTCGTGGACGAGGTGATGGACGACCCGGAGCGCTCCCTGTGCTGGGACGAGGCCGAGAACCGCAAGCACTCCATCCGCGCCATCCTCGCCACTCTGTGCCCCCAGAGCGAGCCGAACCCGGAGAAGGCGACCAACTACCGCGCCACCATCGACGAGTGCATGGCGAAGCTCGGCAAGCAGGGTCTGTAAACCATGTGCGATCGGGGAAGGCGCAACTTCCCCGATCGCTCTTTCCCATTAAGGAGTTACCCTATGAGCGGTAAGAAGAAATTCTCCTTCGTATCCGTTATTCTGTCGGTGATCTGCGTGGTGTTCGTGTGTGAGGCGGCGGCACCGGCTGCTGCCATCGGCAACCAGCAGTTCTTCTGGTGGATCTTCCTTATCATCACCTTCCTTTTGCCCTACGGCATGGTAGCGGCCGAGCTCGGCACCGCCTACGACTCCGAGGGCGGTATCTACGACTGGGTGCGCGACGCGCTCGGCGACAAGTGGGGCGCCCGCATCAGCTGGTACTATTGGATCAACTTCCCGTTGTGGATCGCCAGCTTGGCCACGCTGTTCCCGCCCATCTTAAGCATGGTGTTCGGGGCCGATATCGAGTCGAATCTGCTGCTGACCTTAGGCATCGAGATCGCGTTTGTGTGGATCGTCGTGTTCATGAGCTTCTCGAAGGTGTCCGATTCCGAGTGGATTCTGAACGGCGGTGCCGTCTTGAAGGTGCTCGTGGCCGTGTCCGTGGGCGTGCTCGGCATCTGGTATGCCTGCGCCAACGGATTCGCCGGATCCATGGCCCCCGAGACGTTCCTGCCCGACTTGACCAACACCGCTGCGCTCGGCTACCTGTCCATCATCATCTTCAACTTCACGGGCTTCGAGGTGATCTGCACCTTCGCCAAGGACATGCAGAACCCGGCCCGCGACATTCCCAAGGCCATCATCCTGGGCGGCCTGGCCATTGGCGCCATCTACCTGTTCTGCGGCTTCGGCATCGGCGCCGCCATCCCGGCCGACCAGATCGACCCCGACTTCGGCATGCTCTACGCCGTAATAACCATGGTGGGCGAGACCTCCCCCATCTTCATCATCATCGCCGTAGTATTCCTCATCACCCTGTTCGCGAACATGGCCTCCTGGTCCTTCGGCGTGAACGCCGTGGCCCAGTACGCCGCGAAGAACCAGAACATGCCGAAGGTCTTCGCCCACGAGAACCCGAAGACCGGCATGCCCACCGGCGCCGCCATTGTGAACGGCGTGGTGGCCACCGCCGTCCTGCTCATCCAGCTCATCCCCAACGAGGCCATCTCCAACGGGCTGTTCTGGACGCTGTTCGCCACCTCCGTGGTGTTCCTACTGCTCACCTACATCCCCATGTTCCCGGCCTTCATCAAGCTGCGCAAGGTCGATGCGAACCGTCCCCGCGTGTACCGCTTCCCCTTCCAGGGCACAGCCATGAAGGTTATTCTGGCCATCCCGGTCATCGAGCTGGTACTGGCCATCGTGGCCACGCTCGTGCCGTTCTCGGCCGAGGAAGTGGCGGACAAGGTGCCGATGATCGCCATCTTCATCATCTTCCTCCTTTTGGGCGAGGTGGTGCGCATTGTGAGCGCCCGCGGCCGCAAGGAGGAGTTCAAGGGCCTCACTCCCGCGATGGCCGCCGAGCGTTTGGCTGAAGAGGCCGCAGGCGAGCCCGATTCGCTCGAGCCCGTTGATCCGGCCCAAGTCGAGCAGATTCTTGCCGCCGACGACGGCAAGAGCGAGAAGATTTTGTAGATTGCTGTACTCGTACCCCCCTCTTGAAAGGAATTCCCTCATGAAAACCATCTACGAGTCCGACTCCACCCCCGCCGCCGACGGCTTCTTCATGCCCGCCGAGTTCGCCCCGCAGGATCGCGTGTGGATAGGCTGGCCTCACCGCACCGACACCTGGGCCCACGGCGCCAAGCCGGCCCAGAAGCAGTACGCCGCCATCGCCCGGGCCATCGCCGAGTTCACGCCGGTCGTTATGTGCGCCAACGAGGACGACTACGCCAACTGCAAGGCCGTTTTCGAGGACGATGAGAATGTGACCGTCATCGAAATGACCACCGACGACGCTTGGTTCCGCGACACCGGCGCCACCTACGTCATCGACGGCAAGGGCGACAAGCGCGCCTGCGACTGGCACTTCAACGCCTACGGCGGCTTCATCGACGGCCTGTACTTCCCGTGGAAGGCCGACGACCAGATCGCCTGCAAGATGGCCGAGCTGTCGCACTGCCGCCGCTATCGTCCCGACGACATGATCCTCGAGGGCGGCTCCATCACGGTGGACGGCGAGGGCACCCTCGTGGTCACCGAGCAGTGCCTGCTTTCCCCGGGCCGCACTGCCTCGGCTGTGCTCGCCGAGGAGGCCGACGAGGACACCATCTGGCCCGTCTACGCCAAGCGCTTCGAACCCTGGAGCGAGGAGCTGCGTGCCTACATGGACGAGCACCTGAAGGCCTATCTGGGCGTGGAGAAGGTCATCTGGGTCAAGGAGGGCATCGACCCCGAGGAGACCAACGGCCATATCGACGACGTGGCCACCTTCATCGCCCCGGGCGTGATGGTCTGCATCTGGACCGACGATGAGGACTACCCCTTCTACCGCCAGTGCCATGAGGCCTACGAGACCTTGAGCAACGCCACCGACGCGAAGGGACGCCAGCTGAAGGTGTGCAAGCTCCCCATGCCGGTGAAGCCCCTGTACATGGACCAGGCCTCCTGCGACACCATCGACGTCGACGAGAACGCCGAGCCGCGCGTGGCCGACGAGCCGCTGATCGCCTCCTACATGAACTACCTGGTGACCAACGGCGGCGTCATCGTGCCCCAGTACGGCGACGAGAACGACCAGCTCGCCGTGGACACGCTGCAGCAGATCTACGACGAGGTGTGGGGCGAGGGCGTCTACAAGTGCGTGGGCGTGCAGTCCGAGCAGGTCGTCTTCGGCGGCGGCAACATCCACTGCATCACCCAGCAGGAGCCCACGGCGTAGGGGCTTCGCGCGTTCGGCTCGACATCCTCCGATGATGGAAGGGGCGGCTCCGGGATAAGGAGCCGCCCCTTTTTTATGCAAGAATTTCGACTTGTTAGAGTCGTGGGGGAAGCGGAAAGGGCCTCTCGCCGCTCGGTTTAGGGAACACAACGGCAAAACCCCAGGTCGCCACACGATCATCTGCATCCGGTTCTTTCGGATGGTCATCCCGAACCCTAACAACTCGAAAAAACCGTCCGAAAATCGCTCATCGATTGCATGAGTCGGTCGAAGCCTCGGTTCCCGCGAACTTTACGCGCGCAGGAACGCCTCGTAGCCGCGACGGGCCTCGTAGATGTCGGCTTTGCTCGTGACTTCCCAGGGGGAGTGCATCGAAAGCACGGGCACGCCGGAGTCGATGACGTCCATGCCGTACTTCGCGGGGATGTAAGCGATGGTTCCGCCGCCGCCGGCGTCCACGCGGCCCAGCTCGGCGGTCTGGAAGCTCACGCCCGCGTCGTCCATGATGCGACGCACGAGCGCGACGTACTCGGCCGAGGCGTCGTTGGATCCGCTCTTGCCCCGCGCGCCGGTGTACTTGTTGAACACGAGACCGCGGCCCAGATAGGCGGAGTTCTTCGCTTCGAAGACGCTCGCGTAGGCGGGGTCGAATCCGGCGGACACGTCCGAGGACAGCATGCGCGAGCGGGTGAGGGCGCGGCGCAGGCGCAGCGGGCTGCTCTCGCCGGCGAGCGCCATGATTTCGGCGATGGTGTTTTCAAAGAACATCGAGGCCATGCCGGAGGCGCCCACGCTGCCGATCTCCTCCTTGTCCACCAGCACGCAGACAGCGGTGCGGGCGGGGATGTCGTCGCCCAAGGCCAGCTGGGCCGCAAGGGAGGTGTAGGCGCACACGCGGTCGTCCTGGCCGTAGCCGATGACCATGGAACGATCGAAGCCGAGGTCGCGGGCGCGGCCGGCGGGCACTACCTCCAGCTCGGCTGAGAGGAAGTCCTCCTCGGCGATGCCGTACTTGTCGGACAGAAGCGCCAGCACGTAGGCTTTCACGGGATCTTTGGAGGCCTTGTCGCCTTCGGCTTTCCCGGCGCCGTCGTCCGCCTCGTCGGCGTCGGTCGCGGCGAGCGGCCGGTTGCCCACGAGCACGTCCAAGTCCTCGCCTTCCACGACCTTCGAGCCCTTCTTATCCATCTGCTGGGAACCCAAGTGGGGAAGCAGGTCGGTCACGCAGAACACCGGGTCAGCCGGGTCGTCGCCGATGTTCACCTCCACCACCTCGCCGTCGGTTTTGGCCACGACGCCGTGAAGCGCTAGCGGCAGCGCCGTCCACTGGTAGTTCTTGATGCCGCCGTAGTAATGGGTGTCAAGCAGCGCGAAATCGCTCGTCTCGTACAGCGGGTTCTGCTTGATGTCGAGGCGCGGCGAGTCGATGTGCGCGCCCAGGATGTTCATGCCCTCGGAGATCGGTGCGGCCCCCACATGTACGAGAATGACGGCCTTGCCCTGGGCGCAGGCCCACAGCTTGCTGCCCGGGCCCATCGCCGTGCCGGCGGCGATGCAATCAGCCAGCGAATCGTAGCCGGCGTCCTCAGCAGCGGCGATGGCGGCCGCCGCGCACTCGCGCTCGGTCTTGTTCTCGGAGATGAAATCGATGTAGTCGACGGCCAGCGCCTCAAGCTCGTCCAGCGACGCCTCGTCGTACTTCTTCCAAGCCACTTCGCGTTCCACGTAACATCCTTTCTCTTGTGCGATCGAACACAGTATGAACCAATCTGTGGGGAAAAGTTCGGAAATTGTTACATCCTGTTTTCTCGATGCGCGGGGCGGGAGCGCCGTACTATAATGACCCAGACATTGAGACGATGTCGTCGATGCTTAAGAAAGGAAGATTCCATGAATCTGCGTGACGTTATCCCTACCGCTGAGAACTCCAGCAATTTCGACGTGGTTCCCGAGTCCATCACCGAGGTGGGCACCACGCTTGAGAACCTGAAGGCTGCCGTGTGCGGCGAGACCGGCGCGTCCGCCAAGTACGCCGCCTGCGCCGCTGCCGCCAAGGAGCAGGGTTTCGACCAGATCGCCCGCCTGTTCGAGGCCACCAGCGCCGCCGAGCAGATCCACATCGGCCTTGAGGCCGGCGTGATCGCCGAGATCGAGCCGGGCTACGAGCGCCCCGCCGCTCCCGAGGCCGAGGGCATCGCTACCGACCTGAACCTCATCGCCGGCGCCCTGGGCGAGATCTACGAGACCTCCGACATGTACCCGAGCTTCATCAAGGTCGCTCAGGAGGAGGGCAACAAGAAGGCCGAGTTCGTGTTCACCCGCGCCAAGCTCGCCGAGGCCGTGCACGCCGAGCTGTACATGGACGCCTACAACAACATCGACGCTCCCACCGACGAGGCCTACTACCTGTGCCCCATCTGCGGCTACATCCACAAGGGCGACGATTTCGAGAAGTGCCCCATCTGCTTCACCCCGGCCGACAAGTTCCGCAAGTTCTAGTCAGTTTCGCCCGTCCTGACGGACAGGCGAAGGAGCCGACGCTGCGAGGCCCTGTCGCATTCCATCTTCGCCCTTGTTTTGGCCACGGCGCGTATCGAAGTACGCTTGGGCCAAAGGCGGGCGAATCTGGAACGTGACAGGGCCTCTCGCTGTCTTTACCAAGTATGTGGGATACTAATAAGTTGAGTATGAAGGAGGTGAGAGGATATGTCGAAGAAGCGCAAGAAGGCGGTGCCCGTGCAGCCGAAAAAGGCGAAGGACGAGGTGGTGTGGCGGCAGTCGTCCGAGGAGGCGACGCTGGCGGCCAAGCCGCGCTACAACGGGTTCGCCTGCGGCCACGGCGCCCACGGCTCGGCGAAGTACAGCCGAGCCCGCGCCAAGCAGGCCTGGCAGCGACAGATGCGACAAGAAGGAGCCTCTCGGGGCTCCTTCCCTTTTATGGGGGCACGACGGGATCCCGGAGCAGGGCGGCCTCAGAGGCGGTGCTGCTTGCGCCAGGCGGCGGGGGAGCAGCCGACCTCGCGGGAGAAGGCGGTGGCGAAGGTGCTCGGGCGCGGATAGCCCACGGCGCGGCCCACCTCGGACAAGGGGAGGTCCGTGCCGGCCAGAAGCTCGCGGGCGCGCTCCATCCGCAGGTCCCGCAGCTCCTCGGCCACGCCGCGCCCGCGCTCGGCCTTGTAGGTGGCCGCCAGACGCGAGCGGCTCACGCACAGTTCGCGGGCGATGGACTCCAGCGTGAGCGGCGTGTCCAGATGGCGCTCCAGCAGCGCGTGGGCGTCGCGGGCCAGACAGGCCGCCTCGCTGCTGCCCTGGGCGGCTTCGGCTTGCTCTTCGGCTTCGGCGGTGTCCATGAGGCAGGCGACGGCCTCGGCCGCAAGGGCCGTCAGGTGCAGCTCGGTCGCCGCGGCGTCGGCCGTTCGGGCGTCGAGGCGCTGCAGCATGGCGCCCACGTGGGGCGCGTTCAGGACCTGGGGCGTCGTGGCGATGCGCTCCAGCAGGGCGTCGCCATCGGGGCGGCGGCCGAAGGCGAGCTGTTCCCAGAAACGCGGCGTGAAGCACAGCGAGCGGGACACATAGGGGGTGCGCGGCTTCAGCCGGTAGGCGTAGGAGCCTGCATCCTGGCAGTACATGACGAGCCCCGTGGGGCCGGGGGCGCTGACGGGCCGCGGCATGGTCTCCAGGCTGCTCGGCGACATGATGCCCAGACAGAAGTAGCCGGGTCCGCAGCTCGTGAGGTTCACGGCGTCTTCCACCTCGAGATCGAGCACGGTCATCAGGCAATCGGGGCCGATGCCGGCCATCCAGGCGCTGCCGTGGCCGCGCTCCGGCGCCAGCTGCGACACGATGCCGCTGCGCCGGGCCACCGGCTCCATCCCCAGCGTCTCAATTTGGGAGAGGAACAAATGGTGGAGTCCCTTGTCTATGTTCGCCAACGCGCTCGCGCCCATGATTTCGCCTGCCGTTTTCCAATCCGTCCAGAGTTCTTTCCAATTCGTCCATAAGTTAGCCTTACTTAACACGAAGACCTTAACGTAGGGTAAATTAGCCGACTGAAACTTTCAAGAAGAGAACGGCGACGCGACGGAAAGGGGACGGGAGCGCCGCCTTAAGCGGAAAGGTGCGCATACGTGGAAGGCACGATGGACGGAATCGAGGGCGCCATGCCCGAGCCCCGGAAGGCGTCGCGGCCGGCGCCGGTGTCTCGGGTGCGCGAGGGCGTTTCGGCTCGCGGGGCGTCGGGCGGCCTGATGATGGCGGCGCCCGAGCGCGACCGTCGCCGTGTGGACCCGCGGGTGGCGCTGGGGGTGCTCGTGTTGCTTAACGTGGCCGTGTTCGCATCCGGCGCGAAGGCCATCGAACTGGCGGCCGTGGCCGGCGATGCGGCGCTCATGCTGTGGTGCCGCCGCGGGCGTTTGGCCTGCGCGTGGCTTAGCGCCTACGCCGCTTTATCGCTCATCGCGCTGGCCTGCATCCTGGGCGGCCCCTTCTTCATGCCCACGGGCTCGTGCTTGGTCATGCTCGCGCGGCTATTTCCCACGGCTATGTTCGCGGCCGCGCTCATTTCCACGACCTATTTGGGCGAGCTGGCCTGCGCTCTGCAGTCCTTCGGGCTCTCGGGGCGCATGACCGTGGCGGTGTGCGTGGGTATGCGCTTCTTTCCGACCATCGCCCGGGAGGCGAAGGCCGTGCGTGAGGCCATGCTCACCCGGGGTCTTCGCCTGACGCCGGCGGCCATCCTGCGCCATCCGGCGGGGCTGCTGGAGAACTTCATGGTGCCCTACCTGCACCGCGTGTCCATCGTGGCCGACGAGCTGGGGGACGCCGTCATGGCCCGCGGCGTGGAAACGACGCGCCGGCGCGGCTCCTATCATGAGCTGCGCATCGGAGCGCTGGACGTCGTGGTGCTGGCCGCGGCTCTGGTGCTGGTCGCGGCGGCGGTGGCGGGGAAGGTGCTCCCATGAGCGCCGCGCCCCCGTCGGCCCCAGCGGCCGCCATCGTCCTCGAGGATGTGTCCTACACCTATCCCGGCGCGGAGCGGCCGGTGCTGCGCGGGGTCTCCCTCGAGATTCCGCAGGGCCAGTGCGTGGTGGTCACCGGCGCCTCCGGCTGCGGCAAGACCACGCTCACGCGCCTCATCAACGGCTTGGTGCCCCATGTCTATGCTGGCGAGGTAGCCGGTTGCGTGATGGTGGAGGGAACGGAGGTGGCCGCTTGGACTCCCGACGAGCTGGGCGTGCGCGTGGGCTCGGTGTTCCAGAACCCCCGCAGCCAGTTCGTGAACCTGGACGTGGCCTCCGAGATCGCCTTCGGCTGCGAGAACCTGGGCCTTCCCCGCGACGAGATTGTGGCCCGGGTGCACGAGGCGGCCCGGGCCTTGGGGATCGCCGATTTGCTCGATCGCGGCATCGAGGAGCTTTCCGGCGGCCAGAAGCAGGCGGTGGCCATCGCCTCGGCCTTCGCCATGGAGCCGACGGTGTTCGTGCTGGACGAGCCGACGGCCTCTTTGGACGTGCCTTCCATGAAGCGCCTCGCCGAGGTGGTGGCGGCCCTGAAGGCGGCGGGCAAGACCGTCGTCGTGTCCGAGCACCGCCTGTGGTGGCTGGCGGACGTGGCCGACTGGGTGGTGCTCATGGAAGACGGCGCTGTTGCCGGCGACTGGACGGCCGCCGACTTCGCGGCGCTGCCGGCCGCCCGTCGCGCTGCGGCCGGCGTGCGGGCCTGGACGGTGGCGGAGATGGAAGGGGAGGGCCGCCCCGCTGCGGCGGTCCCGGCCGGCGCGGTCCCGGCCGATGCCCCCGCGCCCGAAGCGCCCCGCCTGCAGGCCGAGGGTCTGACCGTGGCCTTCCGCCGCCGGCCGCCGGTGCTGGACGGCCTTGACCTCTCCCTGGAACCCGGCCGCGTGCTCGGCATCGTCGGCCGCAACGGCGCTGGCAAGACCACGCTCTTGCGCTGCCTGGCGGGGCTTACCCGCGAGCGCGCGGGCGCCGTGGCCGTGGACGGCGCGCCCGTGGCCGCCCGACGGCGTCCGGGCCTTGTGCACCTGGTCATGCAGGAGCCGGGCTACCAGCTGTTCGCCGACAGCGCCCGCGCCGAGCTGCATCGGGAAAGCGACGAGGTCGCCGACGCGATGCTGGCCGCCTTCGGCCTTGCCGCCTGCGCCGAGCGCCATCCCTTGGCCCTCTCCGGTGGCGAGCGCCAGCGCCTGGCCGTGGCTGCCGGCCTCGCCCAGGGCGCCCGGGTGCTCGTGCTCGACGAGCCCACGAGCGGCTTGGACCGCGCCAACATGGAGCGCGTTGCCGCGGTTTTGCGCCGGGCCGCCGCCGACGGCGTCGCCGTGGCCCTCGTCACCCACGACTACGAGTTCCTCTGCACGGTCTGCGATGAGGCGGCCGAGGTGGAAGGCGGCCGCATCCAGGCCCGCTACCCCCTCGACGACGCCGGGCTCGCTCGCGTGCGCGCCCGCTTCGGCCTCTGAATCCCCCTCAAATTCCGAGCCCTTCAGCTCTCTGAATCTCACGGTAACCCATCCCCTCAGGAAAGGATTGAATCTATGGCAACGACAACGGCAAAGACGACGGGCGCGGCACCCCTGGCAGCCTCGGGGCGCCTCACGGCGAAGGACATCGTGCTTCTGGCGGTGTTCGGCGTGGTCACTTTCTTCGTCATGATGGCGGTGGCCATGGTGTGCAGCTTCAGCACCGACATGGCCTGGTGGACCCACGCCATCGGCTCCATCCCGGCCGGCATCGTGTGGACCTACCTCATGGCGCGGGTGCCCAAGCGCGGGGCGGCCTTCATCGCCGGCGCCATCATGGCCCTGCTCGGCTTCGTCATGGGTATGGCCTGGACGGGCCCGGTGGGCATTCTTGTCGGCGCGGCCCTCTGCGAGCTCATTATGATGGCCGGCCGCCGCGCGAAATGGACGGTGGTCGTGGGCTGGGCGGTGCTCGTGCTGTGCTGGTGGTTCGGGCAGATCTCGCTCATCCTGTTCGCCGGCGAGTCCTACGTGCAGATGGTGGTGGACATGGGCATGACGGCCGAGTACGGCCAGGGGCTCGTGAACTGGGTGTACAGCCCCGCCTTCCCGATCTGCGGCTGCGTGACGGCGCTTGGCGCCGCGCTCGGCAGCTGGCTGGGACTGCGCATCTTCCAGAAGCATTTCGCGAAGATCGCGGCCTAAGGGGGAGCGATGGCGACAGAACAGGAGAAGCAGCCCCAGGGCGGCAACGCCGTGATGCAGCTGCTGCGCTTTGCCGGGTCGCGGCGCTGGCTCGCCTTCGCGGGCTCGGCGCTGGCGGCGGTCAACGGCATCCTCACGGTGGTGCCGCTCGTGCTCGTGTGGTTCGTGCTGCGCGACTTCGTGGCGGTAGCACCCCATTTCGAGGAGGCCACCGACGCCACGCTGTGGGCCTGGCTCGCCTTCGGCGCGGCCGTGCTGGGGGCGCTGTGCTACTTCGCCGGCCTCATGCTCACCCACACGGCCGCTTTCCGCGTGGCCGCCAACATGCGCAAGGCGTGCCTGGCCCATGTGGCGAAGGTGCCGTTCGGCTATTTCGACGCGAACGCCTCGGGCCGTCTGCGCCGCATCATCGACGGTTGCGCCGGGCAGACCGAGGACGTTATCGCCCACAAGATGCCCGACTTCATCGCCTCCATAACGGCGCCGGTGGCCTATCTGGTGGCCATGTTTCTGTTCGACTGGGTCATGGGGCTCGTGTGCCTCATCCCCGTGGCGGTCTCCCTGTTCGCCATGTGGTGGATGATGGGGCGCGACGTGCCCGAGGGCGGCCGCTACTTCATGCAGCGCTACCAGGAGGCCTTGAACCGCATGTCCACGGCGGCCACCGAGTACGTGCGCGGCATTCCCGTGGTGAAGGTGTTCCAGCAGACGGTACACTCGTTTCGGGCCTTTCACGCGGCCATCGTCGATTACCGCGATATGGCCACCAACTACGTGAACTTCTGCCGCCTGCCCCAGGTGGTGCAGCTCACAGCCATCAACGGCACCTTCGTGGTACTCGTGCCGGCGGCCATCCTTTTGGCGGCCGGGGCGGGCGACTTCGGCCGCTTTCTCACCGACTTTTTGTTCTACGTCATCTTCTCGGCCTTCACCACCACGGTGATGAGCAAGGTGATGTACTCCTCCGAGGCGCTCATGATGGCCGAGGACTCCATGCGCCGGGTGAGCGAGATCCTGGCCGTGGAGCCCATGGAGGAGATCGCCGAAGGGGCTGCGGCGCATCCGGCGGGCACCGAGGTGGCGCTCGAGAACGTGACCTTCGCCTATCCCGGCGCCGCGCGCCCGGCCCTGCGCGACGTGAGCCTCACAGTGCCGGCGGGCGCCACGGTGGCGCTCGTCGGGCCCTCCGGCGGCGGCAAGAGCACGCTGGCGAGCTTGGTGCCGCGCTTCTGGGACCCGCAGGAGGGCGTAGTCACGGTGGGCGGCGCCGATGTGCGGCGCATTCCCGCCGCCGAGCTTATGGATACCGTGGCCTTCGTGTTCCAGAACGACCGCCTGTTCAAGGGCACCCTGGCCGACAACATCCGCATGGGCCGGCCCGATGCTAGCGACGAGGAGGTGGCCGCGGCGGCCCGGGCGGCCCAGTGCGACGACATCATCGCGAAGTTCCCCGAGGGGCTCGCCACCCGCGTGGGCGCGGACGGCGTGTACCTGTCGGGCGGGGAATGCCAGCGCATCGCGCTCGCCCGCGCCATTTTGAAGGACGCGCCCGTGGTGGTACTCGACGAGGCCACGGCCTTCGCCGACCCTGAGAACGAGGCCCTCATCCAGCAGGCCCTGGGGTGCCT
The DNA here is from genome assembly GCF_977072315.1 of Adlercreutzia sp. CNCM I-6215. NCBI lineage: Bacteria > Bacillati > Actinomycetota > Coriobacteriia > Eggerthellales > Eggerthellaceae > Adlercreutzia > Adlercreutzia sp. CNCM I-6215. Next base: position 183,092 of record NZ_CDRVMA010000004.1, read on the forward strand.
GGCTGCTGGCAAGACCGTGCTCATGATCGCCCACCGGCTGTCCACGGTGGTGGACGCCGACCTCATCGCCGTGGTGGACGACGGCGCCATCGTGGAGGGCGGCACCCACGAGGAGCTGCTGGCCCGCGGCGGCGCCTACGCGCGCCTGTGGAAGAACTACTGCCAGGCCGCCCAATGGAAGATCGAGGGAGGGAGCGCCCATGCTGCGTGATCGTCTGGCCCTGACTGAGGAAGGTGCCCGCTCGCTGCGGAAAGGCGCGCTCGTCTGCGCCTTGGCCAACCTCGTGCTCATGTTCCCCGTCGGGGTGTTCTATCTGGTGACCGGCGAGTTTCTGGCCCATTGGGAGGACGGGGCGGTGCCGCTTCCGACCCTTGGGTCCTACCTGGTGCTCATCGCGGTCGTGCTGGCGGCGGTGTTCGCCACCCAGTACTGGGAGTACCACGCCACCTACAGCGTGGTGTACCAGGAGAGCGCCCACAAGCGCATCGGCCTGGCCGAGCGGCTGCGCGTGCTGCCGCTGTCGTTTTTCGGCAAGCGCGATTTGGCCGACCTCACGACGGTGATCATGAAGGACGCCGCCGACCAGGAGCGCCTGTTCAGCCACACCATGCCCCAGGCCTTCGGTACGGGCATCTCTACGGTGATCGTCGCCGTCATGCTGCTTATCTTCGACTGGCGGCTTGCCTGCGCGTCGCTGTGGCCGGTGCCCGTGGCCCTGTTGATCCTTTTGACGACGAGCCGCGCCCAGACGGCGAAGACCCGGGGCAAGAACGCCGCCGCCCTGGCGCTCGCCGATGACATCCAGGAGTACTTGGAATCGAACCGCGAGGTGCGCGCCTTGAACCGCACGGACGACTTCCTGGGTCGCCTGAACGATGACGTGGACGCCTTCGAGCGGGCGAAGCTGGCCTCGGAGCTGGTGACGGGCACGGCGGTCGTCTGCACGCAGACGCTGCTGCGCCTGGGCATCGTGTCCACCATCCTCGTCGGCACGGCGCTCGTGGCCGCCGGACAGTGCAGCCTGCTCGTGTTCTTCTGCTTCATGCTGGTGGTCACGCGCCTGTACGACCCCATCGGCCTCATTCTGCAGTCGGTGGCCGAGCTCATCGACATGACCCAGTCGCTCGCCCGCATGAAGGCCATCGAGGCCGAGCCGGCGCAGACGGGGGCGCTCGCTTTCAACCCCCAGGGCCACGACATCGTGTTCGACGACGTGACGTTCGCCTACGACGACGGCGAGCCCGTGCTCAGCTCCGTGAGCTTCACGGCCCGGGAAGGGGAGGTCACTGCCCTGGTGGGGCCGTCCGGTTCCGGCAAGTCCACGGCGGCCAAGCTGGCGGCGCGCTTCTGGGATGTGGATGGGGGCACGGTCACCGTGGGCGGCGTGGACGTTTCCGGCATCGACCCGGAGACGCTGCTCACCGATTATACCGAGGTGTTCCAGGACGTGGTGCTGTTCAACGGCACCGTGATGGAGAACATCCGCCTCGGCCGGCGCGACGCCACCGACGAGGAGGTGCTGGCGGCGGCCCGGGCGGCCAACTGCGACGAGTTCGTGCAGAAGATGCCCCAGGGCTACGCCACGCCCATCGGCGAGAACGGCGCCCTGCTCTCCGGCGGCGAGCGCCAGCGCATCTCCATCGCCCGGGCCATTCTGAAAGACGCCCCCATCGTGCTTCTGGACGAGGCCACGGCCTCGCTGGACGTAGAGAACGAGTCGGCGGTGCAGCAGGCGCTCTCCCGGCTGCTCGTGGGCAAGACGGTGCTCGTCATCGCCCACCGCATGCGCACGGTCATGGGCGCCGACCACGTGGTGGTCCTCGCCGAGGGCCGCGTCGCCGAAGACGGTACCCCCGCCGAACTGCTCGCGGCCGGTGGCCTGTTCGCCCGCATGGCCTCCCTCCAAGGCCAATCCGCCGATTGGAAGCTGTAAGAGCGGAGGGGCGCGACGGGCACGACAGAACTCATCCACCCGTCGCGCCCCTAGCCCTTTCTTTCTTCTCTCCCGACCGCTGCCGAAAAAATGGGGCGGGTGTGGGGTGCGTCTGGCGCCGCCCCTTTTCTCGGCCTATAATGAGGCAATTACTCATCTAGGGCACCGAGGGAAAGAAGGAGCGCAGCCGTGGCCTACTATTTCGATGAACCGTCCCGCACATTCAACGAGTACCTGCTGGTTCCGGGCCACACGCCGGCCGACTGCATCCCGGCGCGCGTCAGCCTGAAGACCCCGCTGGTGAAGTACCGCAAGGGCGAGGAGGACTGCCCGCTCACCCTTTCCGTGCCCATGGTGTCGGCCATCATGGCCGCCGTCTCCGACGACAAGATGGCCGTAGCGCTCGCCACCGAGGGCGGCCTGTCGTTCATCTACGGCAACCAGTCCATCGAAGACGAGGCCGCCATGGTGGCCCGCGTAAAGGACTACAAGGCCGGCTTCGTCACTTCCGATGCGAACCTCTCGCCGGACATGACGCTCGAGCAGGTGGTGGCCCTGAAGGAGCAGTACGGGCACTCCACCATGCCCGTCACCGACGACGGCAGCGCCCACGGCAAACTGCTCGGCATCGTGACCGAGCGCGACTACCGGCTCTCCCGCATGTCGCTGGACGAGAAGGTGGCCGACTTCATGACCCCGCGCGAGAAGCTGGTGGTGGCTCCGGACGGCACCACGCTGAAGGCGGCCAACGACATCATCTGGGACCACAAGCTGAACTCGCTGCCCATCGTGGACGGCGACGATCGCCTGGTGGCGCTCGTGTTCCGCAAGGACTACGACTCCCACAAGAGCAACCCCGACGAGATGTTGGACGCCCACAAGCGCTACATGGTGGGCGCGGGCATCAACTCCCGCGACTACGCCGAGCGCGTGCCGGCGCTTGTGGAGGCCGGGGCCGACGTGCTGTGCATCGACAGCTCCGAGGGCTATTCCGATTGGCAGAAGATGACCATCGAGTGGGTGCGCGAGCATTACGGCGACGACGTGAAGATTGGCGCGGGCAACGTGGTGGACGCCGAGGGCTTCCGCTTCCTCGCCGACGCGGGCGCCGACTTCGTGAAGATCGGCATCGGCGGCGGTTCCATCTGCATCACCCGCGAGACCAAGGGCATCGGCCGCGGCCAGGCCACCGCTACCATTGAAGTGGCGAAGGCCCGCGACGAGTACTTCCGCGAGACCGGCATCTACGTGCCCATCTGCTCCGACGGCGGCATCGTGTACGATCATCACATCTCGCTCGCATTGGCCATGGGCGCCGACTTCGTCATGCTGGGCCGCTACTTCGCCCGCTTCGACGAGAGCCCTTCGGCCAAGGTCATGGTGAACGGCACCTACATGAAGGAGTACTGGGGCGAGGGGAGTGCCCGCGCCCGCAACTGGGGCCGCTACGATTTGGGCGGCAAGAAGTCGCTGTCCTTCGAAGAGGGCGTCGATTCATACGTGCCCTACGCCGGCAGCCTGAAGGACAACATGGCCATCACCCTGCTGAAGCTGAAGAGCACCATGTGCAACTGCGGTGCGCTCACGATCCCCGAGTTCCAGGACAAGGCGAAGCTCACGCTGGTGTCCGCCACCTCCATCGTAGAGGGCGGCGCCCACGACGTGCTGCTGAAGGACAAGGCTCCCTACGCGAGCAACACCCGCTAAACCGGCCGGGATCTTGCGCCGCTGTATGCTGTCGCGAGGATGGCGGGGGCGGTGCCGAGGGTCGCGTAAAGAGGCTGTAGCTTCCGAGGCGAGCTTTTCGAGGTTTTCGACATAATCGACCTTATCGAGGGGCTGCGGTATATTGGCAGTCCCTCGATTTTGTTTGTAGGCGATAAAAGATCAACACTATTCGATATGCCAATTGCTGAGATAAAATGATAGGTGTCGAATTCCGAAGAAAACTTGCCAGATTGACGCGGCTTCGAATGATCGGCCTGCGAGCATCGCGCTCCGGCGCCCCTAGGCGCTCAAAGCGGCGAAGAGGTTTTCCATATTCTGCTCGTAGATGCTGTCGCGCAGGTAAATGAAGCTGATGTCGTGAAAGATGCCCGCATCGGAGAGGGGGATAACGCGCAGCGTGCCCTCTTGCACCTCCCGCTGCACGGCGGCCTCGTAAACGAAGGAAATCCCAAGATCGGCCTGGACGAATATCTTGATGATATCGAGGCTTTCCACGACGAAATGATCGGCGAAGGAGGCAGGCGAGAGATTGCGCTGAGCGAGCGCGTGGACAAGCACGTTGCGGCTGCCGCTGCCCTCCTCGCGCAGAATGAGTCGTTCGCCCAAGAGGTCTTCCAGGGTGCGTGGCGTACGCGGGAAGCGATGCTCGGCCGCGCAAATGGGCACCAAACGCTCGGACGAGAAGGGGCGTGAGGCATAGCGGGCCTTGTCGAAGAGCCCTTCCACGAAGGCGCAATCGATGGTTCCCGCGTCGAGGAGCTCCGTCAGGTGCTGGGTTCCGCCCGAGCGCACGGTGATTTGGATGTCGGGTCGGGCGCCCAGACAGCGGGCGAGGGGCCGGGCCACCACGTACTCGCCGGCGGTCAGCGTCATGCCGATGCGCAGCTTGACTGTGGCGCCATGGGCCACCTCCTCGATGCGTTCGTGCAATAGCACGTCGTCGTGGGCCATGGTCGCTAGCCCGTCGCGCAGGACACGTCCCGCCGGCGTCAGCTCCAGCTTTTTGCGATGGTAGGTGAACAGCTTCGCGCCGTACTCGCGCTCCAGGTACGTGATGTGCTGGGAGACGGCCGGCTGGGTGAGCGCCAGCTCCTCGGCGGCTCGGGTGTAGTTCAGAGTGCGGCACACGGTGAGGAACGTCTTTACGCGAAAGTCCTGCATTGCGTCTCCTTCGATGGGTGCGGTGGTTCCTTAGGGACTCGGGTAGCATATCAATAAACTTCTCTAATGGCTACATAATGATATATAAGTTTTCTTTTGGTAAGAAACCGCGCATAATAAAGCCATCCTACTCCTGCGGGTCGTTGCGTTATCTCCGGCGATTCGTGGTCGAGACATTTCCGGCTCCAAAGGCCCCGACGAAAGGTGCTCTATGCGCGACATTATTAAGAAAGTACCCATCCCCACAGCGGGCGTGGCCTTGGGCCTGGCCGCTTTGGGCAACTTGCTTCAACCCTATGCCGAGATCGCCCACATTGCTTGCGGGGCGTTGTCTCTCTTCTTGGTGGCTATGCTCGTCGCCAAGCTGATCATGTTCCCCTCCATGCTTCGCGAGGACATGAAGAACTCCGTTTTCGCAAGTGTTTCTGCCACGTTCTTCATGACGCTGATGCAGCTGGCCGGATACTTGGCTCCCGTGGCTATCGTGCCGGCTTTCGGGCTGTGGTGCTCGGCGGTGGCGGGGCATTTCGTGCTGATGACGTGGTTTACCCTGTACTATATCCGCCGCTTCAAGCTCACCGAGGTCTTTCCTACGTACTTCATTTGCTACGTGGGCATCATCGTGGCGGCTGTAACGTCTCCCGTCTTCGGCGCCGAGGCCTTCGGCCAGGGCATTTTCTGGTTCGGCTTTGCCTGCTACCTCGTGCTGCTCGCCGTGGTGACGATGCGCTACATCAAGCATGAGATCCCCGAAGGCGCTCGCCCGCTGTTCTGCATCTATGCTGCTCCTATGGGTCTGTCGCTGGTGGGATATCTGTCGGTTATGCCTGATCCGAACCTGGTGTTCGTGGCCGTGCTCATGGGCCTCGGCCAGCTGATGCTCATCGGCGTCGTCACCCGGGTGCCGAAGTTCCTCGCCCTGCAGTTCTATCCGAGCTACGCAGCCATGACCTTCCCCTTCGTCATCTCCGCGATGGCGCTCGGCAAGGGCGTGCAGGCTCTCTACGCTGCCGGCTACTCCATTCCGGCGCTCCCGGTGATCGAGGCCCTCATCGCCGTGGAGACGCTGTTCGCCGCCGTGATGGTCGCCTACGTCTTCGTGCACTTCATGAAGTTCTTCTTCGGTACACCGAAGGCGGCCAAGGCCCCGAAGACGCGTCCCGAGGTTCCTGCGGCTCTCACTGTCGAGGTCACCGAATAACGCTTGAACACCTATCGCCTCGCCGGCCCGACGTTCTGCTCTGGCCAACGACGGCCCCTCCTCTCCTCAGCGCCCCGGTCCTCCACTGGGGCGCTCTCCTTTTTGGAGGGAAATCCCGCCATATTTTGCTCCATGGGTGATGAGCTTTCAGCTTGCGGTACGCCTCGGAGCTTGCGACGCGTCTCGGGGCTTGCGGCCCTTATCTCTCGATGGCGCGGTTGATGAGGGCGCGCAGCTCGTCGATGCCGTCGCCCTTCTCCGACGACGTCACCACCATGGGCACGCCACCCGGCAGCTTGAGCGCCTTCTTGATGGCGGCGCGCTGCTTCATCTGCTGCTGCTTCGACAGCTTATCCGCTTTGGTCAGCGCGATGGCGAAGGGCAGCTCGGCGTCCATGAGAAACTGAACCATGTTGCGGTCGAGCGCCGAGGGCTCGTGGCGGATGTCGATGAGCGACACCACGAGTGCGAAGTCACGATCTTGATTGTAGTAGCCCTCGATGAGCTCGCTCCACCGGCCCTTTTCTGCTTTCGACACTTTCGCGTACCCGTAGCCAGGCAGATCCACGAGATCGTGGCCGTCCACATCGTAGAAGTTGATGGTGGCCGTCTTGCCCGGCGTGGACGACACCTTCGCCAGGCCCTTGCGGTACATGAGCTTGTTGAGCAACGACGACTTACCCACGTTCGAGCGTCCCGCAAAGGAAACCTCGGGACCCGTGGATGCTGGCAGTTGCTCCGAGGTGCCGTAAGCGGCTTTAAACGATGCGTTGTGGAAGTTCATGGGTGCTCCTTCGCGGAGGGGGTCGCGGTATTTCGCTATCATGGTACTTGAATTGGACGGTCGAAGGGCGAAGGGGCGCGGAAATGACGGCAAATCATAGGAAAGATGCGCTGGAAGTGGCACACATCACGGGCGTGCAGGGCATTCGCGCCGCCATGGCGCGCTTGGCCGATGAGGAGGCCGACGTACCCCTGCCGGGGGCCGTGCCCGAGGAGGTGCCGCTGGGGCGCCGCACCTGTGCCGTGTGCGCTGCCGACAACGACGGTTCCCGGGAGACCTGCTGGAATTGCGGCGCTTCTCTGCGCCGGGTGCGCTAGGGGCGGAACGTATAGCCGCCGTCTGTCCCGTGAGGGGCGCGGTCGAGCGCTGGCGCCCCTTTTCCAAGAGCGCATCATGGCTATAATGGGGAAATCAACTCGCGGCCGCGGGGAATGCGCGCGGTCGAAAGCCACGTTTTCGAGGGAGTGCCATGAAAGCCTACAACCCCCATGAGATCGAGCCCCGTTTGCAGTTGGCCTGGGAAGAGGCCGGGCTGTACACGGTGCCGGAGAATTCCGATGCGCCCAAGAAGTATGTCCTGGAGATGTTCCCGTATCCCTCCGGCGACATGCACATGGGGCATGCGAGCAACTACACCTACGGCGACGTGGTGGCCCGCTACTCCAAGATGCAGGGCTTCGACGTGCTGCATCCCATGGGCTGGGACGCCTTCGGCCTGCCCGCGGAGAACGCCGCCATCAAGCATCACAGCCATCCGGCCATCTGGACCTACGAGAACATCGAGACCCAGAAGAAGAGCTTCTCCCGCATGGGCTTTTCCTACGACTGGGATCGCAAAGTGGTGGCGTGCGATCCGGAGTACTACCGCTGGGGCCAGTGGATCTTCCTGAAGTTCTGGGAGCGCGGTCTCGTGGAGCGTCGCAACTCGCCGGTGAACTGGTGTCCGAGCTGCGGCACCGTGCTCGCCAACGAGCAGGTCATCGAAGGTCGCTGCTGGCGATGCGACTCCGAGGTGGAGAAGCGCGACCTCACCCAGTGGTACTACAAGATTACCGACTACGCCCAGGAGCTGCTGGACGACCTGGATCAGCTGGAAGGCTGGCCCGAGCGCGTGAAGCAGCAGCAGGCCAACTGGATCGGCCGCTCCGAGGGCGCCAACGTGGACTTCATCCTGTGCGACCGCGACGGCAACGCGCCGGCCGAGCCCACGGAAGACGACATCATCACCGTGTTCACCACGCGCGCCGACACGCTGTTCGGCTGCGGCTTCTTCTTGCTGGCGCCGGAAAGCAAGCTGCTCCGCGGCCTCGTGGAAGGCACCGAATACGAGGCGCCGGTCATGGAGCTGGTTGAGGCAGCCAAGAAGGTGACCGCCGTCCAGCGCGCTCAGGGCGACCATGAGAAGCACGGCGCGTTCACCGGTCGCTACGTGGTGAACCCCATCAACGGCGAGAAGGTGCCCGTGTGGGTGGGCGACTACATCGTGGCCGACTACGGCACCGGCGCCGTCATGGCCGTGCCCTGCGGCGATCAGCGCGACTTCGAGTTCGCCCGCAAGTACGATCTGCCCATCATCCCCATCATCCTGTCTGAGGACGACCCGCTGTACCCGCAGCTCAAGGACGAGCAGGGCCGCGTGGTGACCACGGTGGACTGGCCGGAGGCCTACGCCGCCGAGGGCGTTCTCGTGCAATCCGGTCCCTACACGGGCATGACCGGCGGTAAGCACTCCGAGGGCGAGGCCGCCATCGTGGCCGCGCTGGAAGAAATGGGCCGCGGCAAGCGCACCGTGGAGTTTCGCCTGCGCGACTGGCTTATCAGCCGCCAGCGCTACTGGGGCAACCCCATCCCCGCTATCCACTGCGAGAAGTGCGGCGTGGTGCCCGTGCCCGAGGAAGATCTGCCCGTGCGCCTGCCCGAGGACATCGACCTGGCTGCCGGCGAGACGCTGGCCACCCATGCCGGGTTCGTGAACACCACTTGCCCCGTATGCGGCGGCCCGGCCAAGCGCGAGACCGACACCATGGACACCTTCACGTGCTCCAGCTGGTACTACATGCGCTACACCGACCCGCACAACGTGCACGCGCCCTTCGATCCGGAGAAGACCAACGCCTGGATGCCCGTCGACCAGTACATCGGCGGCATCGAGCACGCCATCCTGCACCTGCTCTACAGCCGCTTCTTTACCAAGGTGCTGCGCGACTGCGGCCTGCTCGACTTCGACGAGCCCTTCACGAACCTGTTGTGCCAGGGCATGGTGCTCGACGCCCACGGCGATGTGATGAGCAAGTCGAAGGGCAACGTGGTCTCGCCGGAGGAGATGATCGCCGAATACGGCGCCGACGCCGTGCGCGCCTACATCTTGTTCTTGGGGCCGCCCGAGAAGGAGAAGCTGTGGAACGAGGACGGCCTGCCGGGCATGTACAAGTTCCTGAACCGTCTGTGGCGCCAGGTGCACGACTTGTGCGGCAAGGCCGGCGACGAGACGCTGTTCGCGCAGAAGCCGGCTGACGAGGCGGCCGTGGCCGCGGCGAAGAAGCTCATTCGTGAGCGCCATCGCGTGGTGGAGAAGGTGTCGGCCGACATCGAGCGCAACAACTTCAACACCGCCATCGCCGCCATCATGGAGCTGTCGAATGCCGCCGGCGAGTACCTGCGTGCGTTCAGCCCCGAGGATCGCGCCGCCTGCGAAGACCATCGCGCGCTCGACGCGGAAGTGGCCGAGGTGCTGGTGAAGCTCGTGGCGCCGTTCACGCCCCATCTGGCCGACGAGCTGTGGCGCGAGGCGCTGGGCCGCGAGGGCTTCGTCTACGACCAGCCGTGGCCGGCATACGATCCCGATCAGGCCCGCGCCGACGAGGTGGAGCTGGCCGTGCAGATCTGCGGCAAGATCAAGGGCCGCGTGACCGTGGCCGCCGACGCTCCGGAGCCCGAGGTGCTCGCCGCCGCCCGCGAGGCCGTGGCCGCCGCCCTGGAGGGCAAGACGGTGAAGAAGGAAGTCTACGTCCCCGGCCGTCTGGTGAACATCGTCGCGGTGTAGCTGCGACTTCTTGTGGGCTGCGGGAGGGCGAACCCGCTCGCAGCCCGCTTGGTGCTTTATCCTGCTGCGAACGCCGTTAAAGGAAATAGCGGAAGGAACGCACAAAAGATAGCCCCACCCCAGCACGCTTGCTGCTGACGTGGGGCTATTTCTTTAACTAACGGCGTTCTCCGCAGGGCGCCCAGAGGTCTGCGAGCGGATTCGCCCTCCCGCAGCGAGCGATGCTAGCTGAGCAGTTCGTCCAAAGCTTCGAAGAGCTTGTCGATTTCGACGGGCTTGGTTAGGTGGCCGTTCATGCCGCTGCGCAGGGCCTTCTGGCGATCCTCTTCAAAGGCGTCCGCGGTCATGGCGAGGATAGGCACTTGCGCTCGGGTCGGATCGTTTAGGCGACGGATGGCCTTGGTGGCCTCGTAGCCGTTCATGACCGGCATCTGCACGTCCATGAGCACCAGCTGGTAGTGCCCCGATGGTGCGTCCATGATCTTCTCCACCGCCTCGCAGCCGTTCACGGCGCATTCCACGGTGAAGCCCTCGTCCTCCAGAAGGGTGATGGCGATCTCGCGGTTCAGGTCGTTGTCGTCCACGAGCAGGATGCGGCTGTGGCGCAGCCGGTGGCTCGGGTCGACGTGCTGGGTCTTGGCCTCTTGGGCCGCTGCGGTCGCGCCCTCGCACGCCAGCTGCAAGGTCAGCTCAACGGTGAACGAGGTGCCCTTGCCCTGGGTGCTCTTCACGGAAATAGTGCCGTGCATCATGTCCTCGAGATTCTTCGTGATGGCCATGCCGAGCCCCGTGCCCTGGATGCCGCTGATGGTGGAGGTGCGCTCGCGCTCGAAGGGGTCGAAGATGTGCTCGACGAATTCGGGGCTCATGCCAATGCCCGTGTCCGACACGGTGAAGCGGTAGCGCCCGTAGCCGACTGGCGCGCCGGGCAGCTCGTCCAGCGTCACCTTGATGAAGCCGCCGGGATTCGTGAACTTCAGGGCGTTGCCCAGCAAGTTCAAGAGAATCTGGTTGATGCGCAGCTTGTCGCAGCGCACCTCGGTGTGGCGGACGCTCTCGGTATTGATGGAGAAGTACAGTTGCCGCGCGCTCGTCTCGGCCTGAATGATGCTGTAGAGATCGTCCAGAAGATCGACGAGGTTGTAGGGCTGCTCATCCAGTGAGACCTTGCCGCTCTCGATGTGGCTCATGTCCAGAATGTCGTTGATGAGGCTCAAGAGATGCGTGCTGGAGGACTTGATCTTGTTCAGGTACTCCTCCACTTTCTCCGGCTGATCGAGGCGGCTGGCAGCCAGAGTGGTGAAGCCCACGATGGCGTTCATGGGCGTGCGGATGTCGTGGGACATGTTCGAGAGGAAGGCGCTCTTGGCGGCGTTGGCCTTGTTGGCCTGGGTCAGTGCCTCTTCCAGCAGGGCCTTCTTCTTCATCTCCTCGCGAGTTTGCACGTCGACGCTGCGCAGGCCCAGCACCATGTTGTGGGCTTGGGGCCAATCGCCGCCGCGCACGACGGTGGCCTGGCAGTACTCCGTAACGTCGCCGTGGTTGATGCGATAGTTCACATGGATACGGCTCTCGTCGGTCAGGCGCGTGATGAGGCTTTCCGCCGAAAGCGCGTCGCGCAGCATGGCCTGGTCCTCTTCCACGACAGCTTCATTGATGTATCCGCCGAGGCAACTGTCGAGATTGAGCTCGCCGGCGAACAGCTCGTCCAACTTGCGAAGCCTGTCGCCGCTGACGCGCAGGGCCTCGCCCGCTTTGGTGTCCAGGCTGAAGGAACATACGAGCAGGTAGTCCTCGGAAAGCGCCTGGATGAGATCGCGCTGGCGGCGCTCCTTGCGCACTTCTTCCTTTTTTCTTGTCCGTGTAATCGAGCAGGTAACGCTGCAAGAGCAGCTCGCCATCGCTTTCGATGAGCTTCACGTTGCCCATGACGTGCACGATGTCGCCGTTGTCGTGGCGCACGCGGTACTCGGTGCTCACCGAGTCGCCGACGTTCTTCAGGGTAGCGATTGATTCGCGCATCTTCCCGGCGCCCTCGTCGACGACCGAGGGGGCCACCATGTCGAAGCCGGCGGCCATGAGGTCTTCCGCCGAATCGTAGCCCAAAATGTCCAGGGCCGCCTGGTTGATGCCGAGCAGGCGCGTGCCGTCGAGCGAATGGGTGATGACGCCGCAATCCATGGTGGTGAAGATGGTTTCCATGGTGCGGTTCTTCTCGACGATCTCGTCCTCGTAGGCGCGTTCCTGGGTGACGTCGATGCCCACGCCGACGGTGCCCATGACCGAGCCGTCGATGTTGTAGAGAGGCGACTTGTACGTGGTGAGCAGGCGCGTGCCATCGCTGGTCTGCACGGTCTCCTCCGAGACAATGGTGGACTTGGCGGCCATGACCCGGCGCTCCGATTCAATGCAGGCGGGATCGTCGGCCTCCACGTCCCAGATGTACGCGTGCCCGCGGCCCTGCACCTGTTCTTTGGTCTTGTTCACCGTGGCGCAGAAGGCGTCGTTGACCTTGTGGTGGATGCCGTCCTTGGACTTGTACCACACGAGCGACGGAACGGAATTGATGGTGGCTTCCAAATACTGGCTCGTCTCCCAGGAGTCGGCGTAGCGCTTGCAGGCGCGCTGCCAGTGGTTGAAGCGCCAGGATGCCTCGGCGGCGCTCAAAGGCGCGATCCACAGGTCGGCGATGTCGTTGAAGTAGGGTTCGGCGGCGGCCACTTGGTCGTGGGTGACGATGAGGGTGACCGTTGTGGTGGCCTGCCGGTGAGCGGCGAAGACGCGGGCCCAGGCGGCGGCATCGTGGCCCGTGGCATCGGCGAAAATGGCGCTGGCCTGGGCGGTGAGCGCCTCTTCGGGCTCGTCACTGCGCGTGAAATGGTGCGTGAAGCTTGGCTGCGGCTGCGCATCTTCGATAATGCGTGCGATCTCGTCGGGCAGGCCCACGAGATAGAAAGTCACCGGGCAATGGTACATGGCGCGCGTCCTTTGGAGTTGCTCAACGTGTCGTTGCCGTAACAACGAGGAAACGGTTTCTCAACTTGTGTAGTATACCAACTTTATCAGGGGTGACTTCCCGCACCACTGGACAAGTTTGAATTTTTGCTATAGTGTACCCCGCTTTTCCGATGCTACGAAGGAGGTGGCCTGTGGCCCGTGACAACGCCCGACCCGTGCCCTGGTGGCGCTGGTGCGCTCGCGTGCTGCTGGCCGTCTGCGCGCTGGCGGTGCTCATCGTGGGCGTGGCCAACGTGGTCACCGTGGCCACGACGCGCGATCGGGTGGTTACCGTGGAAGGTGCGGCGACGGCCCTGGCCGGCGATGCCGCCGATGCCGTGGTGGTGCTGGGGGCCAGCGTGTACGCCGACGGCACGCCGAGCGATATTTTGGCCGATCGGCTGGAAGTGGCCTGCGACTTGTACAAGAGCGGTGCGGCCCGGGCCATCATCGTCAGCGGCGACAACCGCACCTCCCACTATAACGAGTCCGATGCCATGAAGGCGTACTGCGTCGAATTGGGCGTGCCGAGCGAGGACGTGTACGTAGACCATGCGGGCAACACCACCTACGAGTCGATGTGGCGGGCGCGGCACGTGTTCGGGGCGGACCGCATCATCGTGGCCACCCAGGCCTACCATCTGTATCGCGCCATGTTCGCTGCCGATTGTCTGGGCATGCAGGCGTGGGGCGTGCCCTGCGACAAGGGGGCCTACGATAACCAGCGGGCCTACAGCATCCGCGAGGTGCTCGCTCGCACGAAGGACTTCTACGCGGCGCTTTTGCGCCTGCCCGTGGACACGGCCGGCGAGGCGGTATCGCTGAACGATTCCGGAGATCTGACGTGAGGGGGCGCTTGTGCAGACGCTAGGCACCGAACTGGATCGAACCATTGCCGGTTGGGGTCCTGAAGCCGCCGCAGCTCTCAAGCGCTCGCGGAACAAGGATCGCTTCCGCGCCGCCGTGGAGCGCACGTGGCGTTTGCGCCCGGATGTGGGGCGGTTCGTCCTCATGCACACCAACGGCATCTACATCGCCAAGGACGAGCGCCCCCGCAAAGGGCCCGACCGCCACAAGGACTGGTGGGTCTTCGGCATGTACCTGGACGACGCCATGGCGCGCACCGAGGTGGACGCCTGGCAGTCGGTACTGCTCATGAATCTGGAGCAAGAGGGCTTCGCCGTCAACGAGCTGCGCTTCTTCCCTGCGAAATGGGATATGCGCCAGCGGCGGCTGTTTCCGGAATTGTGGGAGGAAGGGGAGAACGCCCGCGTTCCCGGCAACCGTGACGGGCTCAAGTACCAGGACGAGGCGCGGGCCTTGGATATCGTGAAGCGGGCCGTGTTTCTCGTCTTCGAGGACACCGAGCTGGCCTGGGCTCTTCTCGAGAAAGTTCGCGGTGCCTCGGTGCGGGAAATGTTCGCCGCAGGGCCAACCGGCGAGACGACAGTTCGGGACGGCAATCGACAGGGGGAGAAGCGCTACCGGCTGCTTCTTTACGTGGACGACGTGGCGCAGACAAAGCCGATCGTGGAGGCGTACTCCGAGGCCATTCGGTCGCGCGCCCGCCTGCTGGGCTTGCGCCTCGGTTCCATTTGGGTGCGGAAGGCTCCGCCGCTGCTGGCCGGCAAGCACGCGTTTAAGCGCACGGGAACGTCGGAGCCGCTGCGCGACGAGGCGCTACGGGGCGGTTCAGCCGAATAGCTTCAAGGCGACGGTGTCGTCGAGGACGATTTTCAGTTCGCGGCCATTCGGTAGCGCGTAGGTATAGTAGAGCGGCGCCTCTGGACGGCTGAACACGCGGCTCAGCGGCACGTCGGCGGCGCAGTAGATGCGGCGGCAGCGGGCCGAGACGCGATCTTGGGTGGCGAACAGCAACGGATCCTCGTAGCGGTCGCAGCCCTGGCTGAAGAAGTAGTTGTGGGCGTCGTCCCACCCGAAGTGCTGGATGATGAGTCGATGCAGGTCGGCAAGGGTCTCGTCGGCGCTCATGAAGGCGCTGCACTGCGGAGAGGAGTCGTCCGCCGGCCCGATAACGAGGGTGAGCGCAGCATTCGAAAAGACCCCCTCGCACGGGGTCGCTTCGGGCGCGCGCCACCATTGGCCGGGAAATTCGATGATCTTGGCGGTCACGACTCGAGCCTTTCTCGTCCTCCTCATGACGGGGGCATTGTAACAGGAGTTTTCCCTAAGGGAAATCAAATGGTTGAAATTGGCCGAAAAAGTAGCTTCAAGCAGGGGTAAGGTGTCTATTTACACTAAGTAAATAAGTCAGGAATTCAAGGGATTTGGTGAGTCTTTCGCCGGGGCGCGCGGTCTTGCGGGAGCCCGGTATTATCATCGCAGCAGTGTCTCTCCTCGTTGATGAGAGATTAATGGCCGCAGCTGCGCTGCGATGACCAAAATGAGTGATTGCCCGACGGCGCGGAGCCGGTCGAGGCGTTTTGCACGCGGCATTGTCGGTTGCGCGGGCGGGAAGGTGGGGCATGGCCCAGCAGAAGGGGAGAACGAGCAAGGCGGACGCCACCCGGCGCCAATTGCTGGATGCGGCGATCGAGGTCATTTCCGAACGCGGCTACGCCGACACGACGGTGGAGCGCATCGTGGAGGTGGCGGGCGTTTCGAAGGGCGTGGCCTACTACCACTTCTCCAGCAAGGCCGATATCGCCACCTGCATCCTCGTGGAGGGCATTGGCGAGATCGTCGACGACTTTGTGGCTATCGCCGGTAAGGCCCCTTCGGCCGTGGAAGCCCTTACGGCCATGATGGATTCTTTCGCTGCGACTATTTTCCGCAACGCCGGATTCGGGCGCATCCTCGTATCGGAGTTGTGGCGGCGCGGGCGCGAATGGTCCGAGCCGATGCGCGCTTTGGAGGAGCGCCTGCTGGCGGTGCTGCGCGGGCAGATCGAGCGCGGGCAGCGCGAGGACAGCATTCGCGGCGATATCGATGCGGCGTTCGAGGCGGTGGCCGTGGTGGGCATGGTGCTCACGACGACGCTGCACTACATCCGCGAGGCCGAACAGCGCACCGAGGAGGGCTGCGACTGCGCTGAAGCGTTTGCGGCGGCGGAGCGCTCGCTTACCGCGCGCATTTGCGACTACGTGCACCACGCCAACGCGTAGGGGGCCGGGGCTTCTGCCGCCCTCGCGCGCCGCCGACCCTCGCGCCGCCACCCGCATGCGCCGCCGACCCTTGCCCGCCGCCGCACAAAACCGCTTTTTCTCCGTCAGCGCAACTGTTGCTTTAGCGCGCTAAAGTTCGCGGTATGCTGGGGATGCCTACTGAAAGGAGCTTTTCGTGTACAAGATCTACTGCCTGAACAACATCTCTCCTGAGGGCCTGGCCCTGCTCACCGACAACTACGAGGTCACCGAGAACATCGACGAGGCCGACGCCATCCTCGTGCGCTCCGCCGACATGCACGAGATGGAAGTGCCCGCGAACCTGAAGGCCGTGGCCCGCGCCGGCGCTGGCGTGAACAACATCCCGCTGGACAAGTTCGCCGAGGCCGGCATCGCCGTGTTCAACACGCCGGGCGCCAATGCCAACGCCGTGAAGGAGCTTGTGCTGGCCGGCATGCTGCTGGCGAGCCGCGACATCATCGGCGGCGTGGCGTGGGTGCGCGACAACGCCGATGACGAGAACGTGGGCAAGGCCGCCGAGAAGGCCAAGAAGCAGTTCGCGGGCGGCGAGATTCTGGGCAAGACCTTGGGCGTCATTGGTCTGGGGGCTATCGGCAAGCTGGTGGCGCAGTCCGCCGAGGCGCTGGGCATGAAGGTCATCGGCTACGATCCGGCCATGGACGAGATCACCGTGCACGAGCAGATTTCCCCGACGGTGGAGTTCGCCGACCTGCCGAAGGTGCTCAAGGAGAGCGACTTCATCACCATCCACGTGCCGGCGCTGCCCGCCACCAAGGGTATGATCAACGCCGACGCCATCGCTCAGATGAAGGACGGCGTCGTGTTCCTGAACTTCTCCCGCGACGTGCTGGTCGATGATGCCGCCATGGCTGAGGCGCTTGAGTCCGGCAAGGTGGCCGCGTATGTGACCGACTTCGCCAACCCGGCCGTCGTGAAGATGGAGCGCGCTATCGTCATCCCGCATCTGGGCGCCTCCACCGCCGAGGCCGAGGACAACTGCGCCAAGATGGCCGTGGAGGAAGTCATGGCCTACCTCGAGCGCGGCGAGAAGATCCACTGCGTGAATATGTAGCAACTCGGTAATGCGGGTGGCGAAGGAGAACGCCCTCTCGTCGCCCGCTTATCGCTTGATCCTGCTGCGAATGCGGCAAAAGAAGTAGAGAAGATGACGCACATGGGTCGGTACCATCCCGACATCGTTGCTGCTGAAGTAGAATCTGCTTCTTAACGGCCGCATTCTCCGTAGGGCGATAAGAGGTCGCCGAGAGGGCGTTCTCCTTCGCTGGCTGATGCGATTCGAATTAGCCAGTTGGTTCGCCTATAATAGGTGGAAAACTTCTTGGAAGGAGAGGGCGATGAGTGTGGAGCGGCCTTGCGTATTGGTGGGAGTGACCGGGTGCATTGCGGCCTACAAGGCCGGGGAAATCGTGCGCGGGCTGCAGAAGGCGGGCGTGCGGGTGAAGGTGGTCATGACCGAGCACGGCACGCACTTCGTCGATCCCGTGACGTTTCGGGCGCTCACTCACGAGAAAGTGGCGGTGGATCTGTTCGATGACCCGTCCGATCCCATTCACCATATTTCGCTCGCTCAGGAATGCGACGTGTTCCTTATCGCGCCGTGCACGGCCAACGTAATGGCGAAGGTGGCCTGCGGCATAGCCGACGACTTGCTTTCCACGACGGCCCTGGCGACCACGGCGACGCTGGCCATCGCGCCGGCGGCCAACGTGCATATGTACGAGGCGGCGGCTACCCAGGAGAACATGGCCACGCTGCGCCGCCGGGGCGTGCGCTTCATCGAAGGGGGCGCTGGCTATCTGGCCTGCGGCGATGTGGGTCGCGGTCGTTTGGCCGATCCCGCTGTCATCGTGCGCGAGACGCTGGCCCTGTTGGCCGAGCGCGTGGGCTTGGACGCCCTGCGGGAGGCCTGTGAGCAGCACGGTGAGGTGCCGTTCGCGACCGTGATGGAGCAGATCGATGCTGCGCGCGCGTCGGCTTCTGCGTCTTCCACTGAGGACGCTGCCGCAAGCGCTTCCGCCCCGTGTCATCCTGAGCAGAGCGCCGAAGGCTCGGAGTCGAAGGATCTCCCAACTGCTGCCGCTCCCGACACCCCGCTGCCGGCCGCCGTGGCCGATGGCGCGGCCACCATGCCCGCGGGCGCGCTCGCGGGCCGCACGGTGCTCGTGACGGCTGGCCCCACGGTGGAACCCATCGACTCGGTGCGCTACATTTCTAATTACTCCTCGGGCAAGATGGGCTATGCCATCGCCGAGGCCGCTGCGGCTGCCGGCGCGCGGGTGGTGCTCGTGTCGGGCCCGGTGGCCCTCGCCGCACCTGATGGCGTGGAAGTGGTGCCCGTGAAGACGGCCCGCGACATGCTGGCTGCCGCCTCATCCGTGTTCCCGGCTGCCGACGCTGCCATCTTCGCCGCCGCTGTGGCCGACCTGCGCCCGGCGAACCCGGCCGACCGCAAGCTCAAGAAGGGCCGCGACGATGCGGCGCTCGCCAACGTACCTCTCACGGAGAACCCCGACATCCTGGCCACTCTGGCCGCGGGCAAGCGTCCCGATCAGTATGTGGTGGGCTTCGCCGCCGAGACCAACGACGTGCTCATGAACGCCCATGCCAAGCTTACGAAGAAGAACGCCGACATGATTGTGGCCAACCAAGTGGGCGACGGCCTCGCCTTCGGCACCGACAACAACGAGGTCTGGCTCGTCACGGAAGGTGACGAGGTGCTGCTTCCCCTCATGAGCAAACGCGCCGTGGCCGAGCGCCTCGTGGAAGTGGTGGCCGCGCATCTGGAATAGAGGCATCGCCGTTTTGGACGAGAATTTCGAGTTGTTAGAGTTTTGCGCGAAGCGGCGGTCGTACGCTGCCGGTTCAGGCTTTTGGTGACCTGGGGTTTTGCGAGATGGGAGCAAAAACCGAGAGCAGCCAGGGGCGAAATGGTCTTGCTTTTAGGGCTGATAACTCTAACAACTCGAAAAAAATGGCATCCTTATCGGGTGTGCCTTTTCTGAAGCGAGGAATAGTGCGCGTTTCGATGAGATGGCGTAGGCTTCGATGACGCAGGTATTGGGGTCTCCATTGCGGCTAATTACGAATTCGTAAGGAGACTTGCTTTCTCGCCGTTCGGGCACAGTTTCCCATAATAGGACGCTATCATGGTGGCGAACGAGAAAGGGGCATCGGGCGCAGCGGCTCGGGTGCTGATTGTGGCGACGTGCACGTGGAAAGGGGCACCATGCGGATTCTGCTGGTTGAGGATGACCATGCCATCGTGCGGGCGCTCACTGACCTTTTGGAAGGCGAGGGTTTTGCCGTACGTTCCTGCGCGACTCAGGACGGGGCCTGCGCGGCGCTGGCGGCCGACGACTTCGACATCGCGCTTCTGGACGTGACGCTGGCCCAGGGCAATGGGTTCGCCGTGTGCGCGGCGGCGCGGGAGACGGCGCCCGAGATGCCGGTCATCTTCCTCACTGCCTCCGACGACGAGTACTCTACGGTGGCGGGGCTGGACATGGGGGCTGTCGACTACATCGCCAAGCCCTTCCGCGCCCGCGAGCTCATCTCGCGCATCCGCGGGGCGCTGCGGCGCACGAGCTCGGCATCCAACGTGCTCACGGTCGGCGATGTGCGGCTCGACGTGGCCTCGGCGGCTGTGACCAAAGACGGCCGCGAGGTGTTCCTCTCGGCATTGGAGTACCGGCTGCTGCTGTACTTCCTGCAGCATAAGGGCAAGCTCGTCACCCGCGAGAACCTGCGTGATGCCATCTGGGACAGCGCCGGGGAATACGTGTCTGACAACGCACTGAACGTCTACGTGAAGCGGCTGCGCGAGAAGGTGGAGACCGACCCGGCCGAGCCTGAGCTCATCGTCACCGTGCGCGGCCTCGGCTACAAAGTGGGCGAGTAGGAGCGATGATGCGAGTTCGGCAGTTGAAGGCCATGTGGCTGGTTGGACGCACTTTTACGCCTGCTCGCGTGGGCGCAACCCTTGGTGCCCGCGCGGCCGCCCGCAGCAACATGGTGCGAGGGGGCGAGTAGCGTGGGCTCCGTATCGACGCTGTTGCGCCAGTGCGCGGTCATGGCGGCGCTCGCGGCGGTGCTCGTGTGGGCGGCGCCTGCCGAGGCGAAGTTGTGGGTCGCCGTCACGGGAGCGGTGCTGCTGGCGGTGTTCCTCGCGGTGTCGCTGTACCGCCACCGCCAGATTCGCCGACTCGCCGAGGAGATCGACGAGGTGCTTCACTCCGGCCGCACGGTGGACTTCTCGAACTGCCGCGAGGGCGATGTGGCCGTGCTCGCCAATGAGCTGTCGAAGATGGTGTCGCGGCTCGCGCGCACCCGCGATCAGCTGGCTCGCGAGCGCAACGCTTTGGCCGATTCCCTGGCCGACGTGTCCCATCAGATTCGCACGCCGCTCACGGCCATCACGCTCATGCTGCCCGTGGTGGAACGTGCCGATGACGCACGGGAGCGCAAGCGGGCCGTGCGCGAGCTGGAGTCGATGATCGAGCGCGTCTCATGGCTCGTGACCACGCTGCTGAAGATCGCGAAGGTGGATGCCGGTGCTATGCACGTGGAGCGGCGCGAGGTGCGAGCCGCCGAGGTGGCGCGCCGGGCCGTGGGACCTCTGGCCACGGCCATGGACCTGCGCGATGTGAACCTCGTGCTTCAGTTGGACGAGGCCGCCACCTTCCAGGGCGACGCCCCGTGGACTGCCGAGGCCGTGGAGAACATCGCGAAAAACTGCATGGAGCATAGCCCTCTCGGCGGCACGGTGACTGTGGCCGTGCGGGAGGACGCCCTCGCCACCACCATCGCCGTCTCCGACACCGGCCCCGGCATCGCCCCGGAGGATCTCCCCCACATCTTCGAGCGCTTCTACCGGGGAGGGGCCGTGGAGGAAGCGAACGTCGCCCAGCCCGCTGGGTTCGGCATCGGGCTTTCCCTGGCCCAGGCCCTCGTCTCCGCCCAGGGCGGCACCCTGCGTGCCTCCAACAACCCCGCCGGCGGCGCCCGTTTCGAAATCGCCTTCCCGAAGCTCGTGGTATAGGCGGTGCGTCTGTTAATGCTCGAAATTTGGGACATTAGGCCCGTTAGTGTTCCAAATTTCGAGCATTAAGTCTTTTAATTACATTACCGTAATGGGCGCGTTAGGGGGCGGCAATGGGGGGCCGCCATACTTGTTCCGTAGATTGGGAAACCAGGAGAAGAAAGGCATCTGGCATGGACATTTTGACGGTCAGCCACTTGACGAAAATCTACGGAGAGGGCGAGGCGGCCACCCGCGCCCTGGATGACGTGTCCTTCAGCGTGGAAGAGGGCGAGTTCGTGGCCATCGTTGGTTCGTCGGGCTCGGGCAAGTCCACCCTGCTGCACCTCATCGGCGGCGTGGATCGGCCCACCTCGGGCCATGTGCTGCTGAACGGCGCCGACGTGTACGCGCGCTCCGACGAGGAGCTGGCGGTGTTCCGCCGCCGCGAGGTGGGGCTGGTGTACCAGTTCTACAACCTGGTGCCGGTGCTGAACGTGGTGGAGAACATGACGTTGCCCGTGGCCTTGGACGGCCGCACGGTGAACGCGGGCCGTTTGCAGGGCCTCGTGCAGCGGCTGGGGCTCGCCGGGCGCGAGGGGCATCTGCCTAGCCAGCTCTCCGGCGGCCAGCAGCAGCGCGTGGCCATCGGTCGTGCCCTCATGAACGCGCCGGCGGTGGTGCTGGCCGACGAGCCCACGGGCAATCTGGACACCCGCAACAGCTGCGAGATCATGCAGCTTCTGCGCGATTCCAACCGCGAGTTCGGCCAGACCATGATCGTCATCACCCACGACGAGGAGATCGCGCTGGCCGCCGATCGCATCATTGCCGTGGAGGATGGCCGCATCGTGCGCGACGAGAGGATCCGCCGATGAACGCCACGACGAACTTCACCGTAAAGAGCCTGCGCGCCAACAAGGTGCGCACGCTCGTGACCATCGCCGGCGTGGCCTTGGCCGCCGCCCTGCTCACGGCGGTGCTCACCACCTATGTGTCGCTGAACGACTACCTCTATCGTTCCGAGGCGCACCTGGCCGGCACGTGGATGGCCTGCGTGGAAGCCGATGGCAGCTCGGCGCTTGACGAGAAGATCGTCGACGCCCAAGCCGACCCGCAGGTGGCCGGCGCGGCGATCCTGCGCGATGTCGGCTTCGCCGCGTTGACTGCCGATCAGCAGAATACCCAGGGAACCTACCTGGCCATTCGCTCCATCGAAGGCGATGTGGGCGACATCTGCGGCATTACGCCCAGCGAGGGACGCCTGCCCGAGAACGACCACGAGATCATGCTCTTCTCCACGTGGAAGGACTACGGCGGGGTGAACCTCGGCGATACGGTCACCTTCGACGTGGGCCAGCGGGTGGCCCGACTCGCCCCGGGCGAGGAGGGATCCATGTCCGCGGGCACCATGACCGCCTCGTGGGGCGTGCAGGGGGAGGCCCACGAGAGCGAGATCACCGACGGCACACCGCTCAACTCCTCCATGGGCGTGCTGGAGGCGCACATCGACGGCGGCATCTTCAACGAGGAGATCGCGAACACCGAAGAGCGCACCTACACTGTCGTGGGCTTTTACGATCGTCCGGGCTACGCCCTTTCCACGGCGGCAGGCATGGTGGGCGTGACCGCCGGGGGCGCCGCGCCCGACGCCTTTACCGACGTGTTCTTCACGTTGAACGATGTGGCCAACACCCAGCAGGTGGAAGAGGCTGCAGAGGCGCTGTTCCCCGACGAGCATGTGGTGCTGCACACGGCCATGCTGCGCTATACGGGCGTTTCCAGCGACTCCTCCATTTGGGCGACGTTCTACGGCCTGGTCGTGGTGCTGGCGGCGGTCATCGTGGTGGCGTGCGTGTTGCTCATCTTCAACGCCTTCAACATTTCGGTGGCCGAGCGCATCAAGCAGTTCGGACTTCTGTCCTCGGTGGGCGCGTCGCGTCGGCAGCTGCGCCGGGCCGTGGTGCTGGAAGGGGCCATCGTGGCCGTCATCGGCATCCCCTGTGGGCTTCTCATCGGTCTTGCCGGGTGCGCTGCCACTTTCGCGGCGCTTGGGCCGGCCATCTCCCAGCTGGCCGGCTCGGGGGAAGTGGCTTTCCGCGTGGCCGTGAACGGCTGGGTGTTGGCGGCGGCCTCGGTGCTCACGTTCGTCACGGTGCTCGTGTCCGTGTGGATTCCGGCAAAGCGGGCGAGCCGTACGAACATCATCGACTCGCTGCGGGCCGCCAGCGGCAGCCGCGTTTCCAAACGCGGGGCGGCGCGGGCCGCGAAGTGCACGGGGGCCTCGTCGCTGTGGAAGGCGCGCGGGGCGGCCGGGCGCGTGCTCGGCGTCGGCGGCATGCTGGCGCGCATCAACCGCAAGCGCGGCACGGGGAAGGGCCGGGCGGCCTCGGTGTCGCTGGCGCTGGCCATCGTGCTGCTCATGACCGCTGGCTCGCTGAATGTGCTCCTCGGCACCCTGACCGACGTTGTGACCGGCGGCGAGATGGCCGGCGAGGTGGGGGTTATGGCTCAGCTGGATGCGGAGACGCCGCAGGACGCGGGTACGGTCGACGGGAACGCGCAAGCCGGCGATGGCGATGCAACGGCCGCCGGGGACGCGCAAGCCAGTGATGGCAGCGCGACGGGCGCTGAGGGCGCTGCGACTCCCGACGCCGCTGCGACCCCCGATGCCGCTGCGACCCAACCCGCCGCTCCCATGACGCCCGAGGCGGTAGCGGCCGCGAACAACGAGCTGTTCGCCCGCCAGGCCGAGGTGTTTGCCGGCGCCTTCCACGATCTCTCCCAGGTGGCCGGCGCCGAGCCTGTGGGTTGGAAAATGGGGACGGGGCTGTACGCTATGCTGCCCGAGGCCATGGCAGGGGAGGCCCTCGTCGATCAGGAGAACGGCATGGGCGGCAAGATGGCCGACGGCCGCGTCGGCACCGTGGGGTCGGTAGCCTACCTCGACGACGCCGCCTTCGACGACTACGCGAAGAGCTTGGGGCTTGACCCCGCCGACTTCCGCGATCCGGCTCACCTGCGGGCCATCGCTTTGGCCCAAGGCTACGGCAACAACGGCAGCGTCTACCAGCTGCTCAACGTGCTGCGCGAGCCGGGCACGTTGGAGGCCCTTACGGCGGCGACCTATCACGGCGAGCCGGCGGCGGGCATCGGCGTCGGCGCAACGTCCGGAGAGGGCAATTCTGAGGCCTTCGCCTTCCAACCCTACCTTGAAGGCGATGACGACGGGGTCGAATGGTTCCCTCTCGAGGAGGCGGAGGTGCAGACAGTCTCCGTTGAGGTTGTCGCCCTGGCCGAGGAGGCGCCTGCTATCGCCAGCGCCCGCGGAGAGGGTCTGCAGCTCATCGTGCCCGAGTCTGTGGCGGCTTACCAGAGTTTCGGCAGCACGTCCCCCATCTTCTACGGCTACTTCGACTCCGCCGATGGCGACCACGGCGCGCTCGCCGAAGAGCTGGCGACGGCCGGCAGTGCGTACTTCCACGACAAGAGCCCCTACGAGCTGGCGTTCTACTCCTTCAACGACTACATCGAGCAGCGCGACTCCAACCAGATGATCGCCACGGTGGTGAACGTGTTCTGCCTGCTGTTCGCGGTGATTCTGGCGCTGATCGCCATGGCCAACGTGTTCAACACGGTGACCAACAGCCTTATCCTGCGCCGCCGCGAGTTCGCCGTCATGAAGTCGGTGGGACTCTCGAACCGGCAGTTCCGCGCCATGGTGGCCGAGGAATGCGTCGCCTGGTGCGTCCGCGGCCTCGTGCCCGGCGTGCTGCTGTCGCTTTTCGTGTCCTTCCTGCTGTGGCAGGTGATCTCCGGATCGATGACAGGGCTGCCCTTCACGCTGCCCTGGAGCTACGTGGCCCTGGCCGCCGCCATGACCGTGGTCGCCGTGGGTGCGTCGGTGGCCTACGGCATGCACCGCTGCCGCGCCGACAACGTGGTAGAGGCCCTGCGCGCCGACGCCGTGTAGATCAGGCTTGCTCTTTTGCCGCGAGGCGCGCCTGGGCCTTCGGGCTCAGGCCGCGCTTGCGGTAGCCGTAGCGGCCCGACAGGGCGATCATGAACGTGGCGGCCACCAGGCACGTGAGCCCGTCGCCCACCGTGACCGAGAGCCAGATGCCGTCGATGCCGAACAGCATCGGCAGTACGATGACGGCCGCCACCTGGAACACGAGCGTGCGCAGAAACGAGATGAGCGCCGAGACGAGTCCGTTGTTGAGCGCCGTGAAGAACGCCGAGGCGTACATGGCGAATCCCATGAACAGAAAGCACAGGGCGTACAGCTTGTAAGCGCTCACGGTGAGTTCCAGCAGGGCCGCGTCGTAGCTGACGAAGATGGCCGAAAGCGGGGCGGCGAGCCACTGGCCGAGCAGGAACATGACGATGCTCGCCACGCCGATGATCCCGAGGCTCTTCCACAGAAGCGAGCGCATTTCAGTATGGTTCTGGGCGCCGTACTGGAAGCTCATGAGCGGGGAAGTGCCCACGGAGTAGCCCATGAACACGGCCGAGAAGATCATCACGGTGTACATGATGACGCCGTAGGCCGCCACGCCGTCCTCGCCGATGAAGCGCAGAAGCTGCCAGTTGTATAGGATGCCCACGAGGCTCATGGCGATGTTGGTGACCATTTCCGACGAGCCGTTGGCGCAGGCCTTCCCGATGACGGGCCAGCGCAAATGCGGCCGCACGAAGTACAGGTGCGTCGAGCGCTTGCGGGCGAAGTAGACGAGTGGAATGCCGCCGCCGATGAGTTCACCGATGTTCGTGGCGAGCGCCGCACCGGGAAGTCCCCAGCCGAACACGCCGACGAACAGGAAGTCCAAAAGGATGTTCGCCACGCCGGCCGCCACGATGACCAGAAAGCCGTACTTGGGCTTGCCCGCCGTGACGAAGAAGCTCTGGAAGGCGTACTGCAAGATGAAGAACGGCAGCGAGATCATCATCATGCGGCCGTAAAGCGCGGCGTCGTGGTGCATCTGGCTTCCCGGCGTGGCGCCGAGCATGGTGGCCGTGGGCTCCATGAAGAACCAGCCGCCAAGGGAGAGCACCGAGCCCACGACGAAGGCGAAGATGATGAGCAGCGAGAAATGGCGCCGCGCTCGGGGCCGGTCGCCCTCGCCCAAGGTCTTGGCCACAAGGGCACTGCCCCCGGTGCCGATCATCATGCCCACGGAGGCCAAAATCATGACGGCGGGGAAGATCAGGTTCACGGCGGCGAGCGCCGTTTTGCCGGCGTAGTTCGACACGAAGAACCCGTCCACGATGGTGTAGCACGAGGTGAAGATCATCATGGCGATGGTGGGCAGCGTGAACCGAATGAGGGCGCTGGTGGAGAAATGTTTGGACATATCGACTGACATGGGGAGACCTTTCGGAGAAAAGAGGGCAGAACGAGCAAGGAAAGCGGGCGTCTCTAGTGGAAGGTGAGAGCCGAGAGGTTTTCGCTCAGCGCGTTGATGTAGCGCTTCATGGCGCTGGTAAGTTGGCGCTGCTCTTCATCGGTGAAGATTGCGACGGCTTCATGCTCGGCGGCCAGTACGGCTTGAATGTGGGCTTCGTACTGCTTTCTCCCGTAACCAGTCAGATAAACGCGTTGAGTGCGGGGCGTGTCTCCTCGCAGCTCGACTACGCCTTTGTCGACCATGCGCTTGATAGACGAGTGCACCGTTTGCTTCGAAGAGAATCCGAGCTCGCACAACTGCTTCTGCGTGAGCCCATCTTCGTTGACGAGCGCGTACACGATATCGAAGGCGCAATCAGGGAGTCCCATGCGCCACGCGGTTTGACGATACAGCTCGTCAGCCTGGCGATAGAAATCATCGATGGCGCAGATTGTCTCCGCGATTTGGCTTTTCTCGTCGAGCGCGGTGTTTTCGTTGAGTGCGATCTTGTCGGCGTTCATGGGCTTTCTGTACCTCAAAATGCGATTGGTCTGATTTCGGACTAACGAGTTCGCTAGTATAGTCCGAAATCAGACCAAAGCAAGAGATTCACAAGGTTTCCAAGGCCTCTCGGTGGCGATTGCCGAGTTAGTGCGCAAAAAAGTGCGATCGTGCGAGTTTCAAGCTCGCACGAGGGGGTGCGGACAAAAAGTTGGACACTCCGGTGTCCGGATTGCAAGGATAGGCGCGATCGCAACCGAGGTTAAGGTGTGCTGCGGTTGACGCTTACGCAACATCTCGGCGTCGATCATCTTGCAGTCCATCAGCCAGCTGGACAAGAACTACAAGGACACCAAGGAGACCATCATCGACAACTGCGACTCGCTGCTGTTCCTGGGATCGAAGTCCAGCAAGACCAACAAGGAGATCGCCGAGCAGATAGGCAAGGCCACGGTGCACAACACCGCCGTCACGCAGTCGAAGGGCCAGCAGGGCTCGTATTCCGAGGCCGACCAGATACTCGGGCGCTACCTCATCGACCCCGCCGAGATAGGACGCTTGGAACGCGACGAATGTCTGGTGCTCATCACGGGTCTGCAGCCTTTCAAATCGAAGAAGTACGACTGCACGAAGCATCCGAGATATGAGGAGATTGAACGTAGATGCTATGAGCCGCGCCCCAACAGTTAAGGGGACTTTTACTCAATGTCTACGCAAATGGCGCGGGCGTAAGGTACGGGCGCTCCTTCGCGTGCCCTGCCCATAGAGGTAAAGGCGAGCCCAGTTCAAGCTCGCCTGTTTTTTCCCAAGAGTCTTCTGTTGTAACCCCTCCTGGAAGGCTACTGTTTTATGGTACCGGTAATCGTAGATTGCGCTACTATCCGTTAACCTGCCATGTTTCATGCAGAATCCGCTATATCGAGTTTAATGGCAGGTCCCGCATTCATACACGTTCTCGTGATGGCAGTTTAAGCATACGGATTGTGCTGTGTCTACGACTGAGCTTTCGGAATGCATCTTATGGCAGGAGGAGCAAAAGACCGAGGATTCATGATTCTCCGTTTCAGGAATATCGTGAGGATTGACCGTAAGGCCGTTTTCGTCGGTCAGAACATCTGTGGATGCCGTTTTAGCCGCAAGCTCTACTGTATCGTGACATCCGGTACATGCGTCGGATGAAACCTTTGTTATCTTAAGGGCTTCCGGAAGAGGGTCATCCTTATAGTCTTCGTGGGCCTTGCCAAGCTTTCCATCTTCGTCGATATGACAGCTGTTGCAGGCAAGCGCAGAATGAATGCCATGAGGAGTGCTCGGGTCCTGCGCGCTTTCCGATTCCTTTACATGACAGCTACCGCATTCGGATTCCATGGTCCAAGATTCCGAGGAGGCTCCGCCATCCGCCGAGCCGCTCCCCGAATTGGATGGATTCGGGGAGCAGGCGGCGAGAGCAAGGGCAGCGAAGAGCGCGACGGAGAAGCACAAAACCGCTAAACGCGCTTTCATAATTACTCCTGACCGGCGCTTACGTAGTCGAGCGCACAGGTAGCGGCTTTCCAGGCGTAGGCAACCGCGGCGCCGATAGAACTGCGGTAATAGTGAGCGGAGGTGATTCCTCCTGCTGTACCCGGGATGGCGTAAAGGCCAGGAACGGGCTTTACGCCATCTTCCTTGAGGACCTCACCGTTGGGGTTGATGGCGACACCGCCGTAGCAACAACTTACGCCGCAAACCACCTCTGTGGCATAGAAGGGGGGCTCGACTATCTTGATGATACTTGCAATAAGGCCGGTCGTGCGGGGGACCTCCAGGTCGGCAGTGGTGCCATTGTCGATGGCCTCGTTATATTCCTTCACGGTTTTGATGGTGTTTGCCTTGTGATAGCCCCATGCCGACATCTTTTCGGCAAGCTCTTCAATGGTGTCGGCCTTGGCAACGCGTCCTCCGCGCTTGATGACCTCTGCCGTACGATCTGCGCCTTTGTCTCCGCCGGCAGAAATGCTTCCCCATTCATCATAGATGTTCTGGTCGAAAATAACGCAACCTCTTGCGTAACGCTGGTTAATGAGTTCAAGATTGTTCATATCGCCCGCTACGCCAGCGCCTTCGTCGTAGTAGCGCTTGCCATCCAGATTCACAACGATGCAACGGTTGTCGTGATACTGGGAGCCGATCTCGTAGAAATCCATAAACTCGACATCCGCGTTGGCTGCCATGCTGTGGCCGTAGAAAGTGCCGAGGCCCGTACTGAGCGCGGCGCCAACTTCCTTTGCCATCAGAAGACCCGTGCCATCGTTGGTGGGAACCGCTCTGCAGAAAACCTGATCGCCCATGGGGCCGAAGAATTTCGTCTTCAGCTCGGGATTGTTCTGGAAACCGCCGCAAGCGAGAATGACCGCCTTGGCCTTAATCTTGATTTCGGTACCATCGCTCTTGCGGGCCATGAGTCCGACAATGGAGCCGTCCTCGTTGGTCAGAAGCTTGAAGGCCTTGGTCTCCATAAGAAGGACGCCGCCGCCGTCCACGAACTTCTCAGCAAGATCCTCGTAGCACTCGACTCGAGCCTTGTGCGTGCTCTCGGCGCCGATAGTGAAACCTACGCCGCCTGCACCAGGTCTAATGAAGGCATCGTACTCTTCCATGACGTTAGTGGCTTCGCCAATGCAATCCACAAAAGTCTGAAGGAACTCAGGCTTGCTGTAGGGCATGTTCGCCTGGGCAACTTCCATGGAGCCAGGGCCAGTTGCTCCACCCGCGGAATCCATCGCGGTGCCGCCCACCTGATGGTATGCCTCAACGCAGACAACGGAGGCGCCCCCCTTTTGAGCAGTAAGCGCCGCCATTGCTCCGCCGGCGCCGAAACCGGCCACTGCAACGTCAACGTCGTACTCCCATTTTTCCGCAGGCTCCTCCTCTGCAGGAGTGCACCCTACAGCAAGAGAGCCTGCCGCCACAACGCTCGCTACCGCAGCTCCTTTAAGAAAATTTCTTCTGCTCAGATCCATGTTTCCAACTACCTCCTTGAGCCAAAGAGCCCCTCAATGGGCTCACTGTGCTCAAACTACCTCACTAAAACCATTAAACGAAAGGTACGAAAGGGGTTTTGCGCATGGTACTTTTCGTACTAAACTTAATTACTTCGAACCCGCTGTTAAACCACCATTGACATATAGCCGTACCTCTCCCCGATGCTGACGCGGTTGGCCAGGCTCAGGAAGGGATGCGACTCCAGGTGCGTCAGC